>CALRLJ020000049.1:0-13913 GCA_943368635.1 Sediminibacterium ginsengisoli
TGCGCGAAATGTCGCCGCCGTAACACTTCGCGGTCACGTCCTTGCGCAGCGCGCGCACGGTTTCGCGCGCGATCACCTTGCCGCCGATCGCTGCCTGAATCGGAATGACGAACATGTGCGGTGGGATCAATTCCTTCATCTTCTCGACCATGGCGCGGCCACGGCCTTCGGCGCGGGTGCGATGCACCAGCATCGACAGTGCATCGACCGGTTCGAGGTTGACGAGAATCTGCATCTTCACCAGATCCGCCGGCTTATAGTCGGTCAGATGATAGTCGAACGAGGCGTAGCCCTTTGAGACCGATTTCAGCCGGTCGTAGAAATCGAACACCACTTCGTTGAGCGGCAGGTCGTATTTGACCATGGCGCGCGCGCCGACATAGGTCAGCTCTTTCTGGCTGCCGCGCCGCTCCTGACAGAGCTTCAGCACGCTTCCGAGATACTCATCCGGCGTCAGGATCGTTGCCTCGATCCACGGTTCGTGAATCTCGGCGATCTTCACCACGTCCGGCATGTCGATCGGATTGTGAATCTCGATCTCGGAGCCGTCGTTGAGATGCATCTTGTAAATAACGCTCGGCGCGGTCGCGATCAGGTTGAGGTTGAACTCGCGGCTCAAGCGCTCCTGAATGATTTCCAGATGCAGCAGGCCGAGGAAGCCGCAGCGGAAGCCGAAGCCGAGTGCGGCCGATGTTTCCATCTCGAACGAGAAGCTCGCGTCATTCAGCCGCAGCTTGCCCATTGCGGCGCGCAAGGTTTCGAAGTCGTCGGCATCGACCGGAAACAGTCCGCAGAACACCACGGGGATAGCCGGCTTGAAGCCCGGCAGCATGTCGGTGACCGGCTTGCGGTCGTCGGTAATGGTGTCGCCGACGCGGGTATCGGCGACTTCCTTGATCGCCGCGGTGATGAAGCCGATTTCGCCGGGACCGAGTTCATCGACATTGACCATCTTGGGCGTGAAGAAGCCGACGCGCTCGAGGTCGTAGGCGGCCCCGGTGCCCATCATGCGAATACGCTGGCCCTTCTTCATCACGCCATCGACGACGCGGACCAGAACCACGACGCCGAGATAGACGTCGTACCAACTATCGACCAGCAGCGCCTTCAGCGTCGCGTCGCGGTCGCCCTTCGGCGGCGGAAGGCGGGTGACAATGGCTTCCAGCACGTCGGGAATGCCGAGACCTGTTTTGGCCGAGATCATCACCGCCTCGGAGGCGTCGATGCCGATCACGTCCTCGATCTGCTTGCGCACCTGTTCAGGTTCGGCGGCGGGAAGATCGACCTTGTTCAGCACCGGCACGATTTCGAGATTGGCGTCGAGCGCGTGATAGACGTTGGCGAGGGTCTGCGCCTCGACGCCCTGAGAGGCGTCCACCACCAGCAGCGCGCCTTCGCAGGCGGCCAGCGAGCGCGAGACCTCATAGGCGAAGTCGACGTGGCCCGGCGTGTCCATCAGGTTGAAGATGTAGGTGTTGCCGTCCTTCGCCTTGTAATTGAGGCGGACCGTCTGGGCCTTGATGGTGATGCCGCGCTCGCGCTCGATGTCCATCGAATCGAGCACCTGCTCCTTCATCTCGCGCGCCTCCAGTCCGCCGGTGGTCTGGATCAGCCGGTCGGCGAGGGTGGACTTGCCATGGTCGATATGGGCGACGATGGAGAAGTTGCGGATGTTGGAAATAGGGGCGGTTGTCATCGGCGGGGGATAGCATCCGCGCCCCAAAGCAGCAACAAAATTGGGGTATTTCCGTGCTGACTTCGCGCGATTTGACGCGGATTTCCTGTTGCCCGTGATCCGCCAGCGCTGCTAGCTACGACGGCCGCAGAAAGTGCCAGTTCCGACACAGGTTGACCGCAATGTCCGATGCTTCATCGACCGAGAGTGGGCGCAGAACCGGAAAGAATCCCGGCCCGCGGACTGGACTGCGATCCCGGCAGAACGCGCGCCTGCGCCATGTGCCCGTCACCCGCCGCGTGGCGGCGTGGATCGCGGCCGCCGCCCACGATCCTGCGACCTCGCTCAAATTCGTCATCGGCTTCGCCGTGGCTCACACGCTGCTCTGGACCGTCATCCTCACCGCGCTGAAAAGCGCGCAGGACGTCCACATGGATGTCGCCGAGGCGTATGCATGGGGGCAGAAATTTCTTCTGGGCTACGGCAAGCATCCGCCGCTGGCGGGCTGGATCGCGGGCGTCTGGTTCAAGATATTCCCGGTCACCGACTGGGCGACCTATGCGCTGGCGATGACGGTTGCGGGATGCGGCCTTGTGCTGTGCTGGCTGATCGCGGTGCGCGTGGTCGATCACCGCCGCGCGATGTTTTCGGTGGCCATGCTGGCGCTCTACCCGATCTTCACCTTCAAGGGCTTCAAGTACAATCCCGACCTGCTGCAACTGGTGACGCTGCCGCTGTTCGTGCTGGCCTATCTCAACGCCTTTGAGAAGCGCACCGTGCGGTCCGGCATCTGGCTTGGCCTCGCGGCGGCGCTGGCGCTGATGACGAAATACTGGGTGCTGACCATGATCGGCGCTGCAGGACTCGCGGCGCTGATTCATCCGGACCGGATGCGATTCCTGCGCTCGCCCGCGCCGTGGGTGGCTTTCGTGGCGTGCTTTGTCGGGATGTTGCCGCATCTGTGGTGGCTGAAGCAGGCGGATTTCCTGCCGCTGATTTACGCCGATGATGTCTATGGCGGGCGGACGTTCGGCACGACGTTGCGGCTGGCGGGGGTTTATCTCGCGCATAATTTTGGCCTGCTGCTGATTCCGGTTGTTGCGGCGGCCATCGCGCTGGCGTGGAAGCTGCAGTGGTGGAAGTCGATCCGGAGCAAGGGTGCGGTCTCCGAGTTCATCGACTCGGCGAAGCGGCCATGGATGCGCGGTCCCAATTCCGGCGTGTATCTCACGCAGGCGCGCCATATCTGGATCATCCAGATCATCGTCGGACTGGTGCCGCCGCTCGCCGCTGTGGTGCTCGGCATCTACCTGAAGACCGACTGGGGCATTTCGCTGTTCTTCCTGGTGCCGCTGGCGCTGGTCGCGTTGCCGGCGCTGCGGGTGACGCAGATGGCGCTGATCCGGCTCATCCTGATGTGGCTGATCTTCACCTTTGTGATGCTGCTGATCTCGCCGATCATCGCGGTCCAGACTGTGCGGCGTGACGGCGAGGCCGGCGTTCCGTTTTCACCGAAGTCCGAATTCGCGTTGCAGCTGACGGAGGCGTGGCGCGCGCGCTTCAACACGCGCTGGGCCGTGGTCGCGGGCACCACCGAAATCGGCGAGCCGCTGACGTTCTACAGTCCGGACCATCCGAAGCCGCTGACGCCGAACGAGGTCTGGGCCTCCGGCCTGACCAGTCTCGACGAAGCGAAGCGGTCCGGGTTTATCGGCATCTGCGACGCCAAGGATCTCGAACTGCACAAGTGCGAAGCCTGGATGGCCGAGAACGCACCGAACGCCGAGCGCGTTGATCTCACCTCGCGGCGCTATTTCCACGGCAAGGCCGGTCCGGCGGTGAAGTGGAAAGTCTGGATCGTGGGTCCGGAGAAGACGGACGAGGACGAGAAGTAGTGCGATTGTCCTCATGGTGAGGAGTCGCTCTTGCACCGTCTCGAACCATGAGAGTTGAAACCTCATCCTTCGAGACGCGGCCAAGAGGCCGCTCCTCAGGATGAGGATATTCAGCCCGCTTCTTCTTCGCCGAACTTGTTGGCGAGCAGTTCGGTGATGGCATCCATCGCGGCCTGCGCTTCGCGCCCGCTCGCCTGCACCGTGATCGTGGTGCCGATGCCAGCGGAGAGCATCATCAATCCCATGATCGAGGTGCCGCCGACGCTTTCGCCATTACGCGTGACGGTCAGTTCCGCGTCGAACTTTTCCGCAGTCTGCACGAACTTGGCAGATGCACGCGCGTGAAGGCCGCGCTTGTTGATAATGGGAAGTTCTCGGACGATAACGCCGGCAGACGAAGACTGCTGCTCCGGCGTCGCTGTCATTTTCCAGCGAGCACCCGGCTGGCGATCGTCACATATTTCCGGCCGGCTTCCTGAGCGGCAGCGATCGCATCGGGCAGCGGCTTGTCGTCGCGCACCTTGGCGAGCTTGACCAGCATCGGCAGGTTGATGCCGGCCAGCACTTCGACCTTCGGACGGCTCATACAGGAAATCGCCAGGTTCGACGGCGTGCCGCCGAACATGTCGGTGAGAATCGCAACGCCATCGCCGCTGTCCACGCGCTTGACGGCTTCGATAATATCGCTGCGACACAGATCGGCATCGTCTTCGGCGCCAATTGTGATCGACTCGATTTGTTTTTGTGGACCCATCACGTGCTCGAGCGCGGCCTTGAACTCGTCGGCAAGACGCCCGTGGGTCACCAGAACTAGACCAATCATCCGAAACTCCTCGCGGGCGCTTTTGATGCACCGCACGAAAGGGCCACATTGACCATCCAGAGCCCCGACGCAAGGGGGGATCTTGCCGCGTATCCCCTTAAAAAAGGTGTCCGCGCTGGCCGTCTTCAGTGGCGAGGGTATGGCTTATATGGCGACCGGATGTCACGCGGCAATCAGCATAAGGTCGCTAGTTCTCTTCCGGAACCTTAAACTGTCGTAAGGAATGCCAGAACCAGGGGCAGGGCCGCATACCCCGATGCCACCGGGATTCGCGGGATTTCGACCCCCGAAACCACTGTTTTCAAGGCTTCCGGGGGCGGCAGCCGGTCGGCGTCGCCGGCGTTGAGGTCCACCACCAGATCTACCGGGGTCTGCTCGGCAAAACCGACGGTCCTGATCCCAAGTCCGCGAATTTCGATCATTCCGGCCAGTTCAGGCGCGCCCTGCACCACCAGCCGGCCGTGATGAGCCGTCAGGCGAACCCGATCGTCGCCGATCAGGGTGACTGTGGGGATCTGTCCGGTGCGGCCGGCAAGGATCAGATCGAACGCCAGCCGGGATTTCCCCGACCCCGAGGGGCCGCGAATCAGCACGCCGCGCTCGCCGACCAGCACCGCCGAGGCATGAATGCTTGGCGTCATATCGCAGGCAGCCGGACCGTGAATCGCGCGCCGGCGATGCGGGCGTCGCCTTCGGCGTCGATCGGACCGGGGCGGTTCTCGGCCCAGATGCGTCCGCCATGGGCTTCGACGATCTGCTTGGAGATCGACAGTCCGAGACCGGAGTTCTGTCCGAAGCCCTGATGCGGGCGGTCGGTGTAAAAGCGGTCGAAGATTTTCGCGAGCGCGCCCGGCCGGATGCCGGCGCCATCGTCGTCGATCATAATCTCGATCTCGGATTTGAGGCGGCGGCAGGTGATGCGCACCTTGCTGCCCGGATGCGAGAACGATTGCGCGTTGCTCAACAGGTTCGCAATCACCTGGCCGAGCCGCGAGTCATGGCCCGGCACCGAAAACGTATCGTTTGGACGGCCTTCGAAGCGGACTTCCACGGTCACGTCGGTGCCGTGCTGGGTTTCGTTCGCAACCGATGTCAGCGTATTGAGCAGCCGGCGCAGATCCACCGGCTCCACATCCTGCCGCTGCAATTCGGCATCGAGGCGGCTGGCGTCGGAAATGTCGGTGATCAGGCGGTCGAGCCGGCGCACGTCATGTTCGATCACGGCCAGCAGCCGCGAACGGCTGTCATCGGATCGCGCCAGCGGCAATGTTTCGACCGCCGAGCGCATCGAGGTCAGCGGATTTTTCAGTTCGTGCGCGACGTCGGCGGCGAAGCGCTCGATGCCCTCGATGCGGCTGTAGAGCGCGTCGGTCATGTCGCGTAATGCGCGTGAGAGATGGCCGATCTCGTCGCCGCGGGTCGAAAAATCCGGAATCTCCACGCGGGTCTTGATGCGGCGGCGGACCCGTTCGGCGCTGTCGGCAAGGCGGCGCATCGGTCCGGCGATGGTGCTTGCAAGCAGCAGCGACAGCACGATCATCACAGCCGACGCGATGCCGAACACCTTGAGGATGGCGAGGCGCTCGGCGGTCACCATCTGGTCGATGTCGTCGCCCTGTGTCGACAGCATCAGCGCGCCGTGAATGGCGCGGAAACGCTGCACCGGCACCGACACCGACACAATCACTTCGCCGCGGTCGTTGATCCGCACCATGGAGGCCTTGCTGCCGCCCAGGGCCTGCTGGACTTCCTGATAGCCGTTGCCGTTTTCCGGTCCGAGTTCGCGATACGGCGGCAGATCGCCGCGATTGAGCCATGTGCGGATCGCGATCATGGTCTTTTCGGCAAAGCCCGGCTTTTCGGCATTCGGAGGCGCCAGTTCGAAGCGCAGCACATCGCCGCGTCCGTAAAGATTGCGGCTGTCGAGCACCAGTACGCCATCGCGGTCGTAGATTCGCGCGCGGGTCTTGGTCGGCGAAATCAGCCGCCGCAGCACCGGCGCCACGCGCTCCGGATTGATGGGGAATTCGAGGTTGCTCAGATTTTCCTCGGACGGGCCGAAGGTTTCGCCGGGCTTCAGATCCAGCAGCCGTTCCGGATCGACGGTAATGGCGTTGGTCTCGACGGTAGCCGAGGCTGCGATTGCGCCTGAGATGATTTCGGCCTGCACCAGCAGGCTCTGCGCGCGCGCATCGATCAGTCCGGCGCGGAACTGCGACAGATACAGAATGCCCGCGAGCATCGCGAACAAACCGATCAGGTTGAGGACAACGATGCGGCGGGTAAGGCTGGAAAACGTCAGTGCGGCGAAATAGCGCCCGGCGCGTTTGACCCAGTCGAGCGGGCTGCGCCAGCCGCGACGCGCAGGATCGGTTGACGGCGCATCGGAGACCGGCGCAAGCGGCGGGGCGCCCACGTCGGCATCGTCATCGTAATCAGGCTGCGTTCGATCAAGCAATGGCTAACGCCCGATTGTTGGTTCGCGGTCGGCTTCTTATAGCACCAACCGGCGGGCAGGTGACCCGTCCCGCCGCTTTGTCAGCCGGACAGTCCCGGCCGTGGCGCATGCCGAAACGATCAGGTTTCCTTGAAGCGATACCCGACGCCGTACAGGGTTTCGATCATTTCGAAATCGTCGTCGGCCGCCTTGAACTTCTTGCGCAGCCGCTTGATGTGGCTGTCGATGGTGCGGTCGTCGACATAGACCTGATCGTCATAGGCCGCATCCATCAGCGCGTTGCGGCTTTTTACCACGCCGGGGCGGGTGGCCAGCGCCTGCAGGATCAGGAACTCGGTGACGGTCAGCGTCACCGGTTCGTTCTTCCAGGTGCAGGTGTGACGTTCCGGGTCCATGCGCAGCAGGCCGCGTTCCAGCGCCTTGGCGTCCAGTTCCTTCTGCGCGACGGTCGGATCTTTCGGCACCGCCCGGCGCAATACTGCTTTCACGCGCTCGACCAGCAGTCGCTGCGAGAACGGTTTGCGGATGAAATCGTCGGCGCCCATCTTGAGGCCGAACAACTCGTCGATTTCCTCGTCCTTGGAGGTGAGGAAGATCACCGGCAGATCGGACTTCTGGCGGAGGCGGCGCAGCGTTTCCATACCGTCCATGCGCGGCATCTTGATGTCGAGGATCGCGAGATCCGGTGGGCTCGTCTTGAACCCGTCGAGAGCCGATGCGCCATCCGTATAGGTCATGATCCGGTAGCCTTCGGCTTCCAGCGCGATCGAGACCGAAGTCAGAATGTTGCGGTCGTCATCGACCAGAGCGATTGTGGGCATGAGCCTGCTTTCCAAATCGAGTGTTGTGGGCGTGGCGACTGTGTACCGACCGGACAAACCGGATGCCGTGAAATAAGGCGACGGCCTGATTGCCAACGAGCAATGCAAGCTGGGCTGAAATGTGACCGGGTTCCCAAAGTGCGCGAATTGCGCTGCCTGAAACCCTATATAGACTTGGAACTCGCCGAAATAACCCCTTTCCGCCGGAAAAAAGCCCCGTTAACCAATGATTTCAGGCCATCCATGGACCCCTCCGCATCTGTTAAACCAGCCCGCCTGACCCGCTCGCTGCTCGGCCGTAGCCGTCAGGGCGCGCTCGCGACGCTGATGCCCAAGTGCGGCGATCCCTATTGCTCACTGGTCAATGTCGCCTCATCGCCGGACGGGTCGCCGATCCTGCTGATCTCGCGGCTGGCTGTTCACACCAAAAATATCCTGAACGATCCGCGCGTGTCGCTGATGCTGGACGAGCGCGCGCCGGGCGATCCGCTGGAAGGCGCGCGCATCATGCTCGCAGGGACCGCTGAAGAAGTGCTGGACGATGATGGGCAGGCAAAACGCCGCTATCTCGCAGCCCATCCCTCGGCGGAGGAATTTGCAGGCTTTCGCGATTTTTCCTTCTTCCGGATTGTTCCGAACGGCGTGCATCTGGTGGCGGGGTTCGGCCGCATCGTCGATCTCGCGCCGCGCGATTTCCTGACCGATCTCACAGACGCCGAAGCTTTGGTCGAGGCCGAGGCGGACATCGTCGCGCACATGAACGCCGACCACCTTGAGACGATGAATCTGTATGCGGTGAAATTGCTCGATGCGCCGGAAGGCGCCTGGCGCTGCACCGGCTGCGATCCGGAAGGTCTCGATCTGCAGGATGACCGCCGCACGCTCCGGCTCGCGTTTCCGGCGCGGATCGTCACACCTGCCGCACTGCGGCAAGCCCTGAAGGGCTTGGCCGACCGCGCGCGAGCCCTGCCAAGTCCGTGAGATTCAACCTGTTTTTGCCGATCCCTGCGATCTTTACCGCTTTGTGACGGATCGACTTGGCAAGCAGTGTGTTGGGCACTTATAAGTCGCCGGATTGAGGCCCGGGAGCTATGATCCCCGGCATCCGCGACAGGGGCGTTTGGCGACAGCCGCGCGAAACGATACGCGGTCTTTGTGGGAGAATCTAAAAGTGCAAGAGACGGGTGTGCGCAACGGTGCCTTCGGCGCCGATAAATTCGGTTTCAAAAATCTCAAACAGGTGAACTGGAATCTCGGCACAGCGCCGCTCTATGAACACTCGCTGCGCAACAACGAGGCCGAGCTGTCCGCAGGCGGCGCGCTTGTCGCGGAAACCGGCGTGTTCACCGGCCGCTCGCCGAAAGACAAGTTCACGGTGCGCGATGCGCTGACCGACAAGAGCATGTGGTGGGGCGGCAACCAGTCGATCACTTCCGAACAGTTCGAAACGCTGTATCAGGATTTCCTCAAGCATTGCGAAGGCAAGAGCCTGTTCGCGCAGGATCTCTACGGCGGCGCCGATCCGAAATTCCAGATCAAGACGCGTGTGTTCACCGAAATGGCGTGGCACTCGCTGTTCATCCGCACGCTGCTGCGCCGTCCCGAGATGGCCGAGCTTGCGGGCTTCGCGCCTGAACTGACCATCGTCGATCTGCCGAGCTTCCGCGCCGATCCGAAGCGTCACGGCTGCAAGTCCGAGAACGTCGTCGCCATCGACTTCACCCGCAAGATCGTGCTCATCGCAGGCAGCCAGTATGCCGGCGAAATGAAGAAGTCGGTGTTCACCACGCTGAACTACTTCCTGCCTGCGCAGGGCGTGATGCCGATGCACTGCTCGGCCAATGTCGGCCCCAACGATGACAGCGCGATTTTCTTCGGCCTGTCGGGCACCGGCAAGACCACGCTTTCGGCCGATCCGAACCGCACGCTGATCGGCGATGACGAAACCGGCTGGGGGCCGGACGGCATCTTCAATTTTGAAG
Source organism: Sediminibacterium ginsengisoli (assembly GCA_943368635.1). Classification (GTDB taxonomy): domain Bacteria; phylum Pseudomonadota; class Alphaproteobacteria; order Rhizobiales; family Xanthobacteraceae; genus Afipia. The sequence goes on from CALRLJ020000049.1 coordinate 9,655, forward strand.
GCGGCTGCTATGCCAAGACCATCAAGCTGTCGCGCGAAGCCGAACCTGCGATCTACGACGCCAGCATCTGCTTCGGCGCTGTGCTCGAGAACGTCGTGCTCGATCCGATCACGCGCGAGCCTGATTTCGATGACGGCTCCAAGACTGAGAACACCCGTTCCGCATATCCGCTGGAAGCGATCCCGAACGCGTCGCGCACGGGACGCGCCGGCCATCCGAAGAATCTGGTGATGCTCGCCGCCGACGCCTTCGGCGTGATGCCGCCGATCGCCAAGCTGACCCCGGCGCAGGCGATGTATCACTTCCTCTCGGGCTATACGGCGAAGGTTGCTGGCACCGAGCGCGGTCTCGGCAACGAGCCGGTGCCGGAATTCTCGGCCTGCTTCGGCTCGCCGTTCCTGCCGCGCGATCCGGCCGAATACGGCCAGTTGCTGAAAGAACTGATCGCCAAGCACAATGTCGATTGCTGGGTGGTCAACACCGGCTGGACCGGCGGCAAGTACGGCACCGGCAGCCGCATGCCGATCAAGGTGACTCGTGCGCTGCTGACGGCGGCGCTGAACGGTTCGCTGCGCAACGCCCAGTTCCGCACCGACAAGTATTTCGGCTTTGCGGTGCCGACGGCGCTGGAAGGCGTGCCGAGCGACATTCTCGATCCGGTCAACACCTGGAAGGACAAGGCCGAGTTCGACAAGACCGCGCGTGCGCTGGTCGGCATGTTCCAGAAGAACTTCGAGCAGTTCGAGAAGCAGGTCGACGCGGACGTCCGCGCGGCGGCACCCGAGGTCAAGCTTGCGGCGGAGTAATTGCTCCGGCGAATGTCTCTGAATTGAAAAGGGCGGCTCATCGAGCCGCCCTTTTTGTTTCGCGGAATGCGTCGTGGCGTGCGAACTCAGCGCGCCGTTGCGGTGGTCGTGCCCGAGGTCTTGCCGGTCGCGACATTCAGGATCGAACCATTCTGAAGATCGATCCGGTAAACTTCGCGCAGCACGTTGCCGGCGAAGCCCAACTCGACGATGGAAATGGTCTTGAACGACACCGGAAGGCCGTCGGGCAGGATCTGGTTGAACTCGGTTGCCGCCTGATCCATGTCCTTCTGCAGTTCGGGCGTGAACTTCACGTTGCTGTAGACCAGCGTGTTGTGCGGGTTGTGCGAGCGCAGTTCCTTGCCGTCCTTCACCACGTTGACGCCGCTGACGCCGACCGTCTTCACCAGTTCCTTGGCAGCGTCGCTCATGGCGGCGTAGACCGGCCCGGTGCAGCGTGGCAGCGGGCCATCGCGCAGCGGCGCGAGTGCTGCGGTGGCGGCGGTGTTGAACGCCATCATGCTCTCGAAGTCAGCGCCTTCCTTGACGATGCCGAGATCGAGCCACCACGGCTGGCCAGCGCCCTTGGCAGCTTCAGTGGTGTAGAATTTCTTCAGGGTGACGTTGAGAACGCCGGGCAGCTTCGGCAGCGCCTTGAGCATTTTGTCCGGCGTGGTGGCGTCGGCATTGTGGATATGCACGACGGTGACGTGCGGAATGTTGAAGCGCTGTGCCTCGTCGTCGAGCTTCGCATTAAGCAGCTTTTCGCGCAGCTGGCCCTTGGTGGTCAGGTCGAGCGTGTCGTTGATCTCTTTGGGCAAGGTGTAGACCAGACCGAAGGTCCGGGCATGCGGACGGAAGCCCGGCGCGGAGAGCGAGCTGTTGTCGATTTCGGCGTTCGCGGTGAATGCAAACATGGATGCTGCTGCGGCGACGGCAACGGTCGCAAGACGATGGGACAATTTCTGGATCATGGACGATCTCCGATTATATGTTGAGACAAGCTCGCTCAAACCGGAAATTTGCGGTGGGGCCGCAGGCACACATGCCGGATCGCGAACAGGTGGCCGGACCATGGACTGCGATTATGACAGTGGGATTGGGCATGGCCGCAGCACGCTGCGGCAATTCGCCTCTCATTGCGGGCGGAGCGGGCTTTCAGGCCTTGAAATACACGACCTGCGATGTGGTCGCGAGCAGGCGGCCGCTGGGGGACCACAACTGGCCGATCTGGTCGCTGAAGCTTTTGTGAAAAATGTTTGCGTCCGCGACGCCGAGCACATTCGTGATGTCTTCGGCGGCAAGATCGGCAGCGTCAGCATGAAAGGCCGTGGTCAGCGACACCGTGCCGATCGGCACGATCATGCCCCGGACGTGAAAGATGCGTGCAAAAAATGCGTCGGACATCGACAGCAGCGACAGGAAATCGATCCGGCGCGGGGGCGCATCGCCGAGCCACAGCTTGGAAAAGGCGCTTGCAGGGGCCGGATGCGGTTCACTGGTGTAGCTGGGCGGACCTTCGACGAAGCGGAATTGATACTGGTTGATCCATGGCGCGACGCTGACCCGCGTCAGCGGCGGTGTCTGGTCGAACGGCGTCGCATCCGGCATTTGCGCGGGCTGATGCGACCACGAGGCGCGGCGCACTGCGACCACCGCGGTCATGAAGGCCGCGATCTCGCCGTTCTGCGACAGCTCGATCATCCAGTGCTGGGTCGAACGCGTCGCCTTGATCAGGCGGACGCTGAGATCGAAGGAGCCATTTGCCACCGGCGCACACAGGTTCACGGTGACGGACAATGGATCGCCGGCGCATTCCGGCTGCACCATGATCGCGCGCAGCATGGTCGCCGCCGTCGCGCCGCCGAACGGGCCGACGAAAGCGAAATAATCCTGACTGGCTTCGCCGTGCCAGCGGCCGTCCAGGGCTGTGACCCGCGTGGCGAGGTCGAACGGATGGACGGTGCGGTTCAGGCTGGTCTCAGGCGTCTTCTCAAGCATCGATAGCTCCCATGCGAGCCGAACTTTTCGCAGGGCCGGGAACGGAATTCAATGACGCGGGAGGTAATGCCGGGCATGCAGGCGGCCTCATCCGCCGGATGTTGCGGTTTGTGCTAGATTGACGTGGTCTGTCGAACTGGGAGGTCAGGATGATGGCTTTCGCGCGCGTACTCTCCGCAATGCTGGTGATCGCGGCTCCGGGCGTGGCCTTTTCCGGGCCGGCAGAGGAGGCGAATGCGGTGATCGACAGCTGGTCGGCAACCTACAGCGCCAACGATCGCGAGGCGCTGGTGAAACTTTACACGCCGGATGCCATTTTACTCGGCACGACCAGCCCGGTCGTTTCGAAAGGAACTGAGGGGCTTCAGAAATATTTCGAGGCGTTGCCGGGTAGCGGGCGAAAGAACGCCATCACCGAGCGTTACACGATTGTGCTCAACGACGACGCCGTACTTGGCACCGGCCTTTATACGTTTAGCCGCGCGGCGGAGAACGATAAGCCGCGGCCTTCGCGCTTCACCATGCTGGTGGTCAGGCGGGACGGCAAATGGATGATCGCGCATCACCATTCCTCGCCGCGCGCGGAGTCGCGGCAATAACGACAGCAGGTCCGGATTCGCGTCGCGCGGCTGGAATCAGCAATCCCCGAAATCACAATTTGAAACCAGTCGGAGAACAAATTAAGAACACTTTAGCAAGTCATTGATATATCATTGTGATTCGGCCCATCCGGCCACCACATCTAGGGTCTGTCTGAGGTTTCGAGGACTACATGTCCAATATCGCTTTCGACAACACGGCGCTGACGCGCATCGCGGACTTCGCCCGCACGCTCTCCCGTCTCCATACCGCCGCCCGCACGCGGCTGGTGGACGACGACCACATCGACCGCGAGTTCAATGCGGTCTGCATGTCGGTGTGGGGTTACACCACCGACGATTTCAGCGACGATCTGTTTTCGCTGAGGGATCACGAATTTCTCGATTCGCTGGACGAGGCGCGGGCGCGCATCTTCGCCGCCGAGCATGGCTACGATCTGGTCGATGACACCGGCGTTCTCGCAGACTGGTGGGGCTATTGCTGGATGATCCTGGCCGAGCATCGCGGATTGCTGACGCCGGAAATCAAGGCGCGGGCGCGGATGGAGATGGAAGAGAAGTATCTCGCCGCGCCCAACGTGATCGGCGTCATCGTCGGGCGGTGAGTTGATCTTACATCCGCGCGCGAGGCTTTGGCGTGGCGTTCTTCGGCAGGATGGCATCCGGCGCCATCGGCTGTGCGTATTTCGGCTCGGGCACCGATCCGGTGACATCCTGTGACGCGTAGGTGTCTTCTGAAATTTCGGCAGTAACAGGTGCGACCTTCATCTCGCCGAGCCGCGCGCGCAGTTCGGTCGTCAGGCCGGGATAGTTGTTGACCGGGGTGAATTGCGCGAGCTGGCCGTTGGCTGCA
>CALRLJ020000050.1:0-13873 GCA_943368635.1 Sediminibacterium ginsengisoli
ATGAAGATCACCATCGTGTGGGATTTGTTGATCGAGGCGGTGAGCTTGCGCAGCGCCTGGCTCATCAGCCGCGCCTGCAGGCCGGGCAAGCTGTCGCCCATCTCGCCTTCGAGTTCGGCGCGCGGCACCAGTGCCGCTACCGAGTCCACGACCAGCACATCGACCGCGCCGGAGCGCACCAGGGTGTCGGCGATTTCCAGCGCCTGCTCGCCGTGATCTGGCTGGGAAATCAGCAGTTCATCGACATTGACGCCGAGCTTGCGGGCATAAACCGGATCGAGCGCGTGTTCGGCGTCGATGAAGGCGCAGATGCCGCCCTTCTTCTGGGCCTCGGCCACCGTATGCAGCGCCAGCGTGGTCTTGCCGGAGGATTCCGGGCCGTAAATCTCGACCACCCGGCCCTTCGGCAGGCCGCCGACGCCGAGTGCGATGTCCAGCCCGAGCGACCCGGAGGAAATCGTCTCGATATCCATCGACCGGTCGTTCTTGCCGAGCTTCATCACCGAGCCCTTGCCGAACTGGCGCTCGATCTGGGAGAGCGCGGCCGACAGGGCCTTGGTCTTGTCCATGGATGATCCTTCAACGATACGCAGGGCGGCGGGGGCCATAGTGGTGCTCCTTATGAACGGGATTCGCCAGCCGGACAAACAAGCTGGCTGGCCTGCTGCCCTTGCGGCGGACCGGAATCAGGATCGATCCGATGGAACTAATGTACCCTATTTGTTCTAAGTTCGCAATATGTTCTTTTCCGGGTGTGGGTACTGGCCTGTTTTACCCCTAGTGGCCTGATTTGATTTTGGGAGTAGCCTAGTTTGACCGATGCCAGACAGATGGACTCGCTTCTTATCCAGCGTAAGAGCTAGGATGGAACTTTCCGAGTGCAGCTTTATGCCTATGAACCAGCGTATTTGCGCCAAATGCGGTGAGCCAACAAAGCTGATGCTTCCGCCGGGCGGCAAAGGCCCGCGCACCTACCAGTGCGTCCACTGTGACCGGCCAGACCCGATCAAATCGCCTCAAGTGAAGAAGTTGCTCAAGGCGCTCCTGCACGACGAAAAAAAGTAAGGCCGCCTCAGTTGGCGGCTTCTTTGTTTTTAGAACTGCGCTTTGCTGCGACGGTCAGCGCTTTGTCCAACGAGAATCGTTGTTTCTGCCGATCTTCAAACTCAACGCCAAAGCATTTTGTAGTGAACCCCGGCCCTCTCTCATTCATCGGATAGAACGCGACGGGCGCGTCGGTCCACAACAGCACACAGCGGAAAGTTTCAAAACATTACCGCAATATCATAAATGGTTCTGAGGAACATTGGCCCTCGCACGACATTGCTGTTGGGACATCACACCAACAGGAGACTGACATGAAGAAAGCTATTCTCGCTGCCACCTGCGCTGCTGCCCTCACCGCCTTCACCACTGTCGGCGCGATGGCGCAAACCACCGGCCCTGCTGCTCAGGACACCACCAAGATGGGAACCGAAAAGGGCATGGCCAAGGACAACATGTCGAAAGACGGCATGAAGACTCAAGGCATGTCGAAGGACTCGATGAGCAAGGACGGCATGAAGGACAAGAGCAAAGAGAACAAGCCGGTCGACGGCATGAAGAAGTAAATTTACGAAACGCAAAAAGGCCGCCTCTCGGGCGGCCTTTTTCTTGTGTTCCAAAAATCACGAGACAAAGACACTGCCGCCTCGGACGACGCGCGCAGTCAAGGCGCGGAACGATCATCGGTGTCTGTTGCCGGCGTGTCGATCGGAGTTGACGCTTCAACGCTCGTTTCAAGCAACCGGACCAGATCTGCCATGCTGGAGGAGTCTTGTGCTTGCTCGGGGGCTTCCGCCGCCGCCGGCCACAGCCAGCGTTGCGCGAGTTGGATCAGGTTGAACATTCATTACCGCTCGAAGTACTTGAACAAGACAGACGAATGCCCAACGGCTTTCGTTCCGTCGCGAGACAAAAATATTCGCGACTGCCCTGCGGATCGTTCCGGCTGACGGAGGGTTAAAACGTTTGCTGCACCCGAAAATTGCAATCCGGTGCGCACTCACCCTATTCGCAAGAGAGCCTCATCCATGAGCGAAACGCACGCAATGTCCATTGGAGAGAAATGGCAGAAGATCGCGGACGAAACCCGGCACAAGGCGCGCGCGATGCCGCCGTGTGAAAAGCGCGACGATCTTCTGAAGAAGGCCCGTCAGCTCGACGTTGCCGTCAATATGAACAGCTGGCTCTCATCAGAGCCGAAAATCTCGAAGTAACGCAGCCCGCTGCGGAATATCATTTGGCGGGTGGTTTCACTTCGCGTGTGATTTCGCTTTTGCCGGTTTCGCGGCGGGTTCGGTGCGAACCGTGGCCCAAGGATCGTTGTTGGCCTTGGCGTCCGGAATCTTGGACCGTGCCGCGCGCGCTGCATCCTCGTTGGCCTTGTTGCGCGCCTTTTCGTCTTCGGTGAGTTCCTTTTCTTCACCGAGCTTGAAGCCGGGCATCAGCTGGGCGAACGCCGGTACGGAGGCTGGAACCATGGTCAAGGCGATCAGCACCGCCACCCGAAACACCCGCATTCAAACTCTCCCAGGAATAGCCGTCTATCGCTCATCTATTGTGAGGCTGGTCATTGTCGTCCGGCCACGCCACCGGCCATCGGCAGTCTACTCCACCGCAAAACGATGGCCAAGGAGGGGCAAGGTGGACAAACCCCCGGCAAAAGCCCTGAAACGGCCTGAAGCGAAGCTGTTTCGGGCCGACGCGGATACCGTCCTGCGGGGACGTATCATGAATCAATCCTGAAGGTGATGGCGGCCAGCGAGGGGCATCGATTCAAGGGCTGGCAACCGGCCGGGACTAGTCTGGCCGCATGATACCAAGGTTCGCAGCCATGACAGAGATTCCACTGGCGGAGAGACGGCTGGATACGCGTCGCCGCGTTTTCAAAGGCGCCGTCATCACATTTGGTGGCACAGGCGTCGATTGTACGGTGCGCAACATGTCGGACGGCGGTGCGGCGTTGGACCTCGCCAATGCCGCGACGATCCCACCGACATTCCGGCTTGCCATCAAGACGGATGATTTTATCGCCCGATGCCGTGTGGTCTGGAACAACGGGCGGCGCGTGGGCATCGCGTTCGACTGAGCGCCCCTAGAACGAAACCCCGAGGCGCGGACCGTTCACCCACACCACGCGGCATTTCTTTTTCGAGCCCGCATAGAGCAGTTCGAATCTGTCCGGCAACGGCATGCGGGGCACGACCTCGATACACGCGCCTCCGGCCGAATAATCCAGCACATTGCAACCGATCACCGGCGACTTCGGATCGACGATGATCTTGGCCGAACGGGAGAGATTTCCCGATGGCTTGATGCGGTTAAAGCGGCGATCTTGATGCATGGGTACACATCCGGATGCTTCAACAACGATTTTGCAGGTCTGGCGTCATGTCGCCCCTTCCACCGACATGCGCCGCGCGGACGGGGATGCTGATTTCTTCCTGGCGTCAGGTTTCAGAAAAATCACGCCGACCTGGTCGCCGTTCACCCGCGCCATCTTGCAGCGCCGGTAAGCCAGACCGGTCGAAGACAGCAGCAGGAAAAATTCCTTCAGATCGAGATCTCCGACGGAGCCATCGACTTTCAGCAGCGCACCGCCTTCTGAGACATCCAGCATCCGGCACGCGCGGCGCCAGGTGCCATCGATACCCATGATTTGCACGTCAATGCCGTGTTCGAAATCGATCCGTTGGGCCTTGCGAAGTTCCTTGCCCATTGTGCACCCTCCTTTGGAGATTGCCGTCTGGTAAAATCGTCTTCCGATAAATTCGGTTTACAAAAAATGTCGTCTTGAAATTCCCGCATCGCTGAAATTTACGCGGGTAAGGTGTCATATTGCATTCACAGTACGCGCAATTGCTTAAACTTCCTTAAGCACGATCGTTTTCGCCGGCATCTGGCGCGGCCGAATGTTCTCACGGTTTCGTGAGTGGGGCCGGCATCGTTAATGACAGGTGAAAAAAGCACGCGGCATTTAACCCTAACTCCACATCCGATTTTGATGTTTGGCGCATAACGTCGACAATCAGGGACGCAAATAAAAACCGCGCAAGGCTCCGTGAGCTATGCGCTCAAAAAACGCGTGGAACGGGGACTGGAACGTGGTCGAGATTGCCAATGCAGCACAAGCCGCCGCCGCGCGCCGCGCGGTGAGCTTTGTCCGCGAGCAGACGGACAATCGTTCCGTGGCTCGCTCCTCCGCCACGCTCGCCCCCCTCGATACGATTTCCGCCGAACGCTGGCGCCGCCTGAGCGACAACGCCATCGAGCCTAATGGCTATTACCTTCCCGAGTGGGAACTGGCCGTGAATGCGTCGGCGCAGGCGCGCACGAATGTCAGCGCCCTCACCGCTGCCCCCGATACGTTTCCAAACAACGACAGTCCGCCCCTGATCGGTCTGCTGCCGGTGGTCTCCGCCTGGCGCGCCTATGGCATTCCATTGCCCGCGCTGGTGAGCGCCGATCCTTACGGCACCCTCGCCACGCCGTTGCTCGATCGCGAGCGGGCCGACGAAGCTGTCAGCGAACTGATGCAGCAGGCGCGAAACGCCGGCGCCCATGCATTGATCCTGCGCGACATCACCCTCGACGGTGCCGCGATGATGGCGGTGACCCGCGCGCTGAAATGCCGCGGACTGAAGCCGCGCATCCTGCAAAGCCATGCGCGCGCCAGCCTCGATGCGACACGCAATGCCGACGATCTGCTGCGCGACGCGCTCGGCCCGAAGAAGCTCAAGGAGCTTCGCCGCCAGCGCAACCGGCTCGCCGAACATGGCGAAGTGATCTTCACCATCGCCACCGCACCCAGCGAAATCAAACGCGACCTCGCAACCTTTCTCACCCTCGAAGCCAGCGGCTGGAAAGCCCGGCGCGGAACCGCGCTGGCGCAGAATGATGGCGACGCGACTTTCATCCGCCGCGCAGTGTTCGATGCCGCGGCGCGCGGCAATTGCGAAATCGTGACGCTGCATGCCGGTGAAACGCCGGTCGCTTCCGGCATCGTGCTGCGGCACCTCGACCGTGCGTTCTATTTCAAGCTCGGCGTCGACGAGAATTTTTCCAAATGCTCGCCGGGCGTGCAGCTCACGCTCGAACTGACGCGCCACATGTGCGCCGACGACAGCATCACGACGGTCGATTCCACGGCGATCCCCGGCCATCCGATGATCGATCCGATCTGGCGCGGACGCCTTGCCATCGGCGACGTGCTGGTCCCGCTCAACCGCCACGATCCCTTGGTGCCGGCCATCCGGCTCGGCCTCGCCTTGCGCAAGCTCGTCCGCGAGCCTGTGCGCCGCCTTGTTCACACCATCAGAAAACTTCGGGAGACACGCTCATGAACGTCGCATCAAGCATCTCGCCCGTCATCACCGCCGACAATGAATCGCTGAAGCGTGATTTTCCGCTGAAACCTTTCGCGATCCGTCACAAGCTTGCGGGCCATCCGCTGCTGACGCTGACGCGCATCGCACAGCTTGCCGCAGACATGCCGCGCGACCTGATCGAATACAATTCCGGCGACGCCTCCGTCAGCCAAAATCCGGACCAGGTGAAGAGCGTCGATCTCGATCCGGTCGAAGTGGTCAATCGCATTCAGACCGCGGGCGCGTGGATGGTGCTCAAGCGGGTGGAGAAATCGCCTGAGTATCGCCAGTTGCTCGAAGACGCGCTGACGTCGGTCGCCCGCGCGCGCGGCTTCAAGTCGATCGAGGACGCCGGCTTCTCGCAGATCGAAGGCTTCCTGTTCGTGTCGTCGCCGAATTCCACCACGCCGTTCCACATGGACGCCGAGGACAATTTCTTCGTGCAGATCCACGGCGAGAAGATCTTCGCGGTCTACGATAACCGCGACGGCAAGATCGCCGACGACGCGCAGGTCGAGCATTCCACCGTCAAGCACCGCAACGTGCCCTTCAACGAGAGCTTCCGTCCGCGCGGGATCGAGTTCGAACTCGACGCAGGCGACGGTTGCTACATTCCCTATCAGTGGCCGCACTGGGTGAAGACCAAGGGATCGCACTCGATCTCGCTGGCGATCACCTGGAAGACCGAGGAAGTGCGCCGCCTGAACGACCTGCATCGCTTCAACTCGATGCTGCGCAGCATGGGCCTGCCGCAGGCCGCTCCGGGTGCGAAGCCCGCGCTCGACGCTGTGAAGCTCGGCCTTTACCGCACAGCCGCCGCGGTCATCGAACCGCTGCGTGGCTCCGAGACCATGCGCCGGGTGATCCGCCGCATCGCCCTCGGCAAGAACGCGAACTATTATTTGAAGAAGGCGTGAGGGGTTAACCCCTCACACCACACCCTCCACCCGCAGCGATGACGGCGCCTGCCCCATCGCCTTGCGGAACGCCGCCGAGAATGCGCTCGCGCTGCGATAGCCGTTGCGCTCGGCGACACGCGAGATCGGCTCGCCCGCGACAATCGCCTCCAGCGCATTGTGAAACCGCACCCGCTGCCGCCACGCCGCAAAACTCATGGCCAGTTCCGCCTCGAACAGCCGCGCCAGCGTCCGCGCCGACGCGCCCGCCGTATCGACCCAGCCGTCCAGCGTGCGGCGGCTGGCGGGATCGGCCAGCAGCGCGTGGCAAACACGCAGCAGGCGGGGATCGCGCGGCATCGGGATGACGAGCGAGAGCCGCCGCGCCTTCGCGATTTCGCTCAGGATCAGCAGCGCCACCGCGCCGCCGCGTCCCTGTTCGTCGTAGATCACCGGCTCCTCGATTAGCGCCAGCACCAGTTCGCGCAGCAGCGGCGACACCTCCAGCACAGTCGGCGCATCGGGCAGATCGTCGCTCGCCCTACGCGCGATGTAGAGCGTGCGCATCTCCACGCGGCCACGCATGCTGATCGAATGTTCGGTATGCGCGGGAAGATAGACCGCGCGATCCGGCGGCACGATCCAGGCTTCGGTCTGCGTGCGAATCCGCATTACGCCGGAGACGGCATAGACGAGCTGGTCGCGGGCATGATGATGCGGCGCAATTTCATGCCCGTCCGCGAAGCTTTTCGACATGGCGCCAAGCGGGCGCGGCACGAACTGGTAGTCGCGGGCGTCGGTGCTGCGAAGGCGTGGACGAGACGACATGACCCGAAAAACCCTGATGGCAGTTTATCGACGATTTTTGGCATGACAGCGCCATCGTGCCAAGGGTATTTTTGAGCCAGAGAATCTATTTCGAGGCTGTCATGACCCGCGACCGCATCCATTTCCTGTTCCTGAACATCGGCCATTACCTCGATCATCTGCTGACGCTGATTTTCGCGACGGTGGCGGCGCTTGCGCTCTCGCGCGAATGGGGACTGAGCTACGGCGAACTTCTGAAGTATGCGACACCCGGCTTCTTCGCGTTCGGCCTGTTCTCGCTGCCCGCCGGATGGCTCGCGGACAAATGGAGCCGCGAAGGCATGATCGCGGTGTTCTTCATCGGCATCGGCGCATCCTCGATCGCAACCGCATTCGCGCAGACGCCGCTGCAGGTCGGCATCGGCCTGTTCGTGGTGGGCGTGTTCGCGGCGATCTATCATCCGGTCGGGCTCGCTATTGTCACACAGCGCTGGAAGAACACCGGCATGCGGCTCGCCATGAACGGCATCTGGGGCAATCTCGGCGTCGCCAGCGCCGCCCTCATCACCGGCTACTTCATCGATCACGGCGGCTGGCGCACGGCCTTCGTCGTGCCCGGCATCTTCTCCATCGTCGTCGGCATCCTGTACACGATCCATCAATGGAGCGAGGTCTCGACCGCGCACCGGAAGGCTCCGGCTCCGGTTGTGGCCGCCCCCGCTCAATCCGCCGATATGAGGGCGCTGATCCTGCGCATCACCGTGATCGTGTTTGTCACCACGGCAGTCTCGAGCCTGGTGTTTCAGTCGACGACATTCGCGCTGCCGAAGATCTTCGACGAGCGACTGCAAGGCATCGCCACCGAGATGGCGCAGTGGCTGACCGCCAGCGGTGTGACCGCCGCCAAGGGCGACATCGCCACCATGCTCGGTGCATTGACCTTCGTTGTTTTCGCGGTGGCTTCGATCGCGCAACTGGTCGTCGGCAGCCTGCTCGACAAACTCGGGCCGCGCACGGTCTTTATGATCGTCGCAGTTATCCAGGTGGTGTTCTTCGCGGCGATGCCCGGTTTGCGGGACGGTTGGGCGCTGGCCGCCGCGCTCGGCTTCATGCTCGGCGCGTTCGGGCAAATTCCGATCAACGATTTCATGATCGGCAAGATGGCGAGCGGCGAAGCCCGCGCGCGTATTTATGGCGTGCGGTATGTCGTCAGCTTCACGGTGTTCGCGCTGGCGCTGCCGCTGATTGCGTTCGTCTACGGAAACTACGGCTTCGACACGCTGTTCCGCCTGATGGCAAGCTCGGCCGCGGTCATCTTCGTGGCAGTGGCGTGCCTTCCGGCGAAATTGCCGGCTCCGGCTGCTGCGGCGGCTTAACTTCACTGCCTGTCATTCCGGGGCGAGAGCGCAGCGAGCGAGCCCGGAATGACGGATTAAGGAATCACGCTGCCTGATTGATCTCCGCCGACACCTGCCGGATCGCGCGCGCAAGCTGGTCCGCCGGTTGCGCGCCGGAAACAGCATACTTGCCGGCGAACACGAACGTCGGCACGCCGGAGATGCCTTTCTCCGACGCCTCCTGCGCGTCGGCTGAAATCTTCTCCACGTCCTCATCGGTCGCAAGGCGCTTGCGCACGCTGTCGGCGTCCATGCCGATGTCAGCCGCCGCCTGCACCAGAACGTCCGTGCTGGTGAGGTCGCCGCCGTCGCGGAAATAAAGCTCCATCAGCCGCTGCTTCATCTGCGCGGCCTTGCCGTCCGCATCGGCCCAATGAATCAGGCGATGGCAATCGACGGTGTTGGGCTGACGCTTCACAAGCTGCGAATTGTATTCAAGCCCCTCGTCCGCCGCCGCCTGCACGACACGGCCAGCGATGCCTTTATAGGCTTCCGGCGAGCCGAACTTTGCGGTGAGATATTCGTCCCGCGAAATGCCTTCGCGCGGCACCCACGGATTGAGGAAGAACGGCCGCCAGTTCACATGCACCGGCACATCGCTCGCCAGCGCCAGCGCATCCTCGATGCGCTTCTTGCCGATATAGCACCACGGGCACACGACATCGGAGACAATATCGATCTGCAGCGGCTTCAGGGTGCTCATGGGACGTCCTTCCGGGAATGAACCCGAAAGATAAGCCCCACGGGCGACAAGGCAACCCGTTCAGCCCGGCGATTTCGCAAGGGTCCGCATCTTTTCCGCCGTCTTCTCATCCGCCGGAAAGAAGGTCTCCAGCGCCAGTTCCGACAGCGTGACGTCCACCGGCGTGCCGAAGATCATCGTCGTCGAGATGAAACTCAGGACGTCCTCGCCGAACCGGATCTGGAACGGCACCGCGACGGCATCAGCGAGGTTTGTGCGCGGCCCGGAGCGTGCGGGAATAGGATAGGTCTTCAACTCATCGTACAGCGCAACCAGCACAGGATCGGCGGTCGCCTCGCACTGGCGATGCAACCGTTCCAGCAGGTGTCCGCACCATTCCGCAAGATTGACCGTGAGCGGCGCCAGACCTTGCGGGTGGAAGCTGAGACGCATCACGTTCATCGGCGGCGTCAGCAATGACGGTGCAACGCCTGCAAGGAATGGCGCGATCATGGCGTTGGCCGATACCAGATTCCAGTGCCGGTCCACCGCCAGCGCCGGATACGGCTCGTGCGCCTTCAACACGGTTTCGACCGCCTGACGCGCCGCCGCCAATGCAGGATCGTCGAGCGATCGGGTGGGAAACGCCGGCGCGAAACCTGCAGCCACCAGCAAAACGTTGCGCTCGCGCAGCGGCACGTCGAGCCGCTCGGCCAGACGCAGCACCATGTCGCGCGAAGGTGCTGCCCGGCCAGTCTCGACGAAGCTCAGATGCCGCGCGGAAATCTCGGCGTCGCCCGCAAGATCGAGCTGGCTGAGATGGCGGCGCTGCCGCCATTCGCGCAAATGATCGCCGAAGGCGTTGGGTCTGGCCTTGCTGGCGGATTTAACGGCGCGGCGCGCCGAAGACTGCGGGTTCATCATGGTCCAAAACCTACCATGCAAAAAACACGCATTCCATTACCTGCGAGGTAATCGATTTGGGCTTCCGGCCGGATCATCTTCACCACCACAGGAGATGACCGATGACAACGCCTTCCCGATTTTCCGACCGCTCAACTGCTCTCAGCCGCCTGCCCGCCGCCGCTTTCAACTGGGCGCTCCGGCTTTCGACACGGATGGCTGCGCGATCGCTGAACATGCCCGAGCCGATGCTGCACAACGCCGGCGCGTTCGTGTTCGCGCATGTGCAGGCCGCCGAACACCGCGCCGTAAAGACCCTCTGCCCGTTCACGCTGCTGGGCCGGGCTCTCACCCGCCGCCGCAGATTCTGACTGTCCAACACCCCATCTCACATAAGGAGAACCACCATGATCAATCCGTCCCTGTTCCTCCGCCGCGCGCTTCAAGTCGATGCGATCTTCAGCGGCGTATCCGCACTCATGCTTGTGTTCGGCGCTGGCTTCCTCGCGCCGATGACGAACCTGCCGGAAGCCTTCCTGCGCAACACCGGCCTGGTTCTGGTGGCCTTCGTGCTGGGTGTCGGCTACCTCGCCTCGCGCGAGACGATGTCGAAGGCGGCCGTCTGGGCTGTCATTGCCATCAATGCGGTCTGGACCATCGACAGCATCGCTCTGCTCGCCAGCGGCTGGGTCTCGCCCAATCTGCTGGGACAGGTGTTCATCGTGATGCAAGCGATTGCCGTCGGCATCTTCGCGGAACTGGAGTTCATCGGGCTGCGCAAGAGCGCGGACACCGCTGCGGCCCGCTAGGCGTTCATCATCACTGAACAAATGCCGGGCCGGATTCGCCATCCGCCCGGCATTTTCCATTTCGATACAATTTTATCGATCTCCGTTCCGGCCATTTAATTCAAAACGGCTAGCTTGCTGACTTGGTCACAGGAGCCGGTCATGACGGTCATCGAAGCGGAATTTGGAAACGAAGCCGAAGCAGAATCGTTCGATCATCGCTTGCCGCTGGTCCTGTTGCGAGAACGCCGCCGCGAGCTGGTCATGGAACTGCGCACGCGGGGATCGAAGATCTCAACCGTTCTGATCCACGAGATCGCGGCCATCCAGCAGACCATCAAGGCGGTTGAAGCCGTGATCGCTGAGTAAGCAGCCGGCGCGATCCATAATCATCCACAGGCTCTCGCGCCGCTGCCCTTGCCCGGACCGCTCGAGGCAGGCTTCAGTCCCTCCACCGCAATCGTGCGGTGCATCTATTCCGGGGGACTTGTCATGAATCTCAGCGCACCGACGCTTCCGATTTTTCTGATTTCGGTCATTCTCGCCGTGCTGGCCGCACTTGTCGCCTATGCCGGCGTCAAGATTCCGCTGGTCAGCGGCCACGCCTTCGCCACGCTCGGCATCGGCTACATCCTGCTGCTGGCGGGAAATCTCTTCAAAGGCGTCTGAGCGAAATCATCCCGGCGGCGTTTGAGCGCAGCCCGCCGCGACGTCAGGTCGAGGAAGCCCGGTTCGCACGAGCCGGGCTTTTCGGCTGAACGCGCCCGAGCGGCCTGGTCCGCGCCGCCTTGGTTTTGGTCGGCTTGCCGGTGCCACGTGCATGGGCGTTGGCACGGGCGGCGCTCAACGTGTTGCGCTTCGTCACCTTTGATTTGGCGGTCTTGGATTTAGCGGTCTTGGACTTAGCGGTCTTGGACTTCGAGGCTTTCGCTGCCTTGCGAGCCTGCTTCTCGGCTTGCCTCTCAGCCTTTTTGGCGGCCTTTTTCTCAGCCTTCAGCTTGAGCCGCAGCTTCTCGGCACGGGCTTCGGCGCGCTTCTTCTTGCGCTTCTTTTCGCAAGCATCGCACTTGCAGCCGATCGGCTTGAGGAAAATCTTGAAGTAGTCCGTGCCGTAGTCGTAGTTGATTTCCTCGCCCGGCTCGATGGCCTTGATGGCGCGGATCACGACCTTGCGCTTGCGCGAATTGACGTCGGACTCGGCGTTCGGCTTGCAGGCATGGTTGATATAGCGGGCGATGTTCTTGCGCACCGACCCGTCGATGGTCCAGCGATTGTTGATTTCGAACAGATACTTGTTGTCGATGTCGTCGTGCTTCTTGTTCTTCGAATCCAGCATCGGCCCGAAATAGCGGATGATCTTCGTGCCCTTCTTGATCTTCTGGGTGGCGAAGAGACCGAGCCCGGTCTTGGACCGGCCGATGCGATAGGGCTTGCTGGACGAGATTTCGGGCATGGCTCACTGCAAAACTGAACGAGGAGACGGAACGGGACACATGGCACGTTGCCCGTGTTCTAGTGCGATTCCGCGCATGATGACATGTTTTTTGCATCCGCGGCATGAACGATCCACACGCCTGTTGCGACCAAAGAGACCGTCCATGTGACAACACGGCCCTGCAAAACGGGTTCCGGATCACGCCCATGCACGCGCGCCCGCACTGTCACCGCGCAGGCGGCCCAAAATATCGGCAACTATGAAAAAGAGTGAACGAGACGACGGCGGAACGCCTCAAGGCGCGCGCGCTTTACGCCTTCCGATGATCCGGCGTCATCATTGTCGCCAGCAGCGACTCTTCGGTGGTGCCGGGCGGCAAACCATCCATGATCGCTTTCAATCGGCCATCGAGATAAAGCATCGCGAATCCGTGCACCATCGACCAGATCCGCGCAATATCGGCAGCCTGCTCCAGTGTCAGATGGTCCGGCACCACGTCTTCCTGACGCCGCGCGGCAACGATCCCGGCAAGCTTCAGGAAAGCGCTTTCGGATGCCTCGCGCAGGGCGGGTCTGTCGTGATCCAGCCGCTCGCCGCGGAACATCAACTGGAACATGCAGGGATTTTCGCGCGCGAACGCGACATAGGCGCCGGCTTTGCGGGCAGCCACGGCCTCAGGGGCCGTGTCGCTGCACGTGGCGGCTCCGAGCGCGGTCGAGAACTTCTCGAAACCGATCGCCGCCAGTTCGCTCAGAAGCCCGGTAATATCGCCGAAATGATGCGCAGGCGCGGCATGGGAGACACCCGCCTCGCGCGCCACCGCCCGCAGCGTCAGCCCGTTGATGCCTTCACGTTCCGCGACCCGCTTGGCCGCCTTGAGCAGGGCCTCATGCAAATCGCCGTGATGATACGGCTGATCGCGATCAGCTTTCTGTGCGGACTTAACCGTGGATGGAGAGGTTTTTTTCGCAGACACGGGTTTGGACAGCGGCTTTTTGCCGGCTGGCGCACCCTTGGGGGATTTCTCCCGCCTTGCTGCGTTCTGAATACCCATGATTGCAATTTAGGTATGCATTTTGACGCTGTCAAGATTTTCCTTGACGACTCCCCGGCGGGGGTCTAAATGCATCTTTACAACGTAAAGATATTCCCAGGCAGGCAGCCATGGCCCTCTTTTTGATCCTTGCCCCGTTCGCCACTTTCGCAACTCTGATGTTGCTGACCACGGTCAAGATCAGCCTCGCGGCAAGCGCGCTGGTCGCTTTCGGCCTGGTCTTGCGAGATATGATCGCCGGCCGTTCGATCAAGATGCTGACCACCGGCGCTCTGGTTCTTTTTGCATCGCTGGCCGGATACCACCTGATGGCCGCCGGCGAGATGAGCCCGACATCGGTCCGCCTCGCCGTCGATGGCGGCGTGCTGGCCATTGCGCTCGGTTCGATCGCGATCCGCCTGCCCTTCACGCTGCAACATGCGCGCGAAGTGGTCGATGCCGAAACCGCCCGGCAGCCCCGCTTCCTGCGGACCAACTACATCCTGACCTGGGTCTGGAGCGCG
>CALRLJ020000051.1:0-13750 GCA_943368635.1 Sediminibacterium ginsengisoli
CTCTTCTCCATCGACCGTCATGCCGCCAGAATACACCAAGAGCCACATCGATAGCGTTGGCCTGCCCTGTCCCGGCGTTCATATGATCGTCATGGGACCGAACGGCAGCGAACTGCCTCGCGGCGAGATCGGCGAAATCTGGATTCGGAGCAACTCGGTCGTCAGGGGTTACTGGAATAATCCGCGTGCGACGGCCGAGGGTTTCACCGCCGGCTACTGGCATTCGGGCGATCTCGGATCGATCGACGAAGAGAACTTCGTTCGCGTCTTCGACCGGCAGAAGGACATGATCAACCGTGGCGGCCTGAAGATTTACTCGGCGGAGGTCGAATCGGTCCTCGCCGGTCATCCAGCTGTCATCGAAAGCGCAATCGTGGCACGCCCGTGCCCCGTGCTCGGCGAGCGCGTTCATGCCATCGTGGTCGTCCGCTCCGACATCGATTCACCCGCACTGCGGGCATGGTGTGCCGAGCGACTGTCGGACTATAAAGTCCCCGAGACCATCGACGTCCGCATCGAACCGCTGCCGCGCAATGCCAACGGCAAGGTCATGAAGAAAAGCCTGCGTGAAGCGCTGAGTGACGCGTAAACCGGCCTAGTGGCTGGCCATTCATGGCCGCGCCGTGGGAAAGCTCTTTGCCCCGCTGCGGATTTTTGTCACCAGCCAGGCATCTCGAACAGATTTACGCCAAGCGCGGCGTCGAGAACCGGAATGCGGCAGCGAACGCAAGCAATGCGAGCTGCCAGCGCTTTTGAGCACTCAGCTTCAACATAAATTCGTCATTGCGAGGAGCGCTTGCGACGAAGCAATCCAGATCTTCATTCTACCCGCGATCTGGATTGCTTCGTGGAGCCTGTCATCGGGCGGCGCCATGGCGCGTCGAAGACGAGCGTAAACCCACTTTTGACCCCGACCCGTTGGCTCGCAATGACGGTTAGCGTTCGGCGAACGCCTTCTCGACAACGAAGTCGGCCGGCTCGCCATGGTTACCTTCGACAAAGCCGCGATCGAGCAGCAGCGTTTTGGTGTCCGCAAGCAGCGCGGGGCTTCCGCACATCATGACGCGGTCTTTGCTGGAGTCGAGATCTGGCAACGCAATGTCGGAGAACAGCTTACCCGTTGTGATCAGGTCGGTGATGCGGCCGCGGTTGCGGAACGGATCGCGCGTCACGGTCGGATAATAGATCAACTGCGCGCGCACCATGTCGCCGATCATTTCATCCTGCGGCAGCTTCTCGGTAATCAGCTCGCCGTAGGCCAGTTCCCTGACGTGACGGCAGCCGTGCAGCAACACGACCTTTTCGAAACGCTCGTAGGTCTCGGGGTCTTTGATGACGCTGAGGAATGGCGCCAGACCGGTGCCGGTGCCGATCAGATAAAGATTGCGACCGTCGGTCAGGTTGTCGATCACCAGCGTGCCGGTGGCCTTGCGGCTGACGATGATTTCATCGCCCTTCTTGAGATGCTGGAGGCGCGAGGTCAGCGGGCCGTCGGCGACCTTGATCGAGAAGAATTCGAGGTTCTCTTCGTAGTTCGCGCTCGCAACGCTGTAGGCCCGCAGCAGCGGCTTCTCGTTCACCTTCAATCCGATCATGGTGAACTCACCATTGCGAAACCGGAATGAGGAATCGCGCGTGGTGGTGAAGCTGAAAAGGTTGTCGGTCCAGTGATGGACGCTCAGAACCGTTTCCTGATTGAAGTTGCTCATAACCGGACCCATGCTCTTCCAATTGGTGAGCGCACAATCGCCGGACTTGCGGGCGATCACGCCTCACGCAGAACTACTCGCCAATGAATTTTGCTGGATGGCCTGCCTCGCAGGCGAAGATAGCGGCAGCATTCACGACGGGGGTGAAATAGCCGAATTTCCGTTTTTGGTCAATTACATACCGCGCCTGCGTCATGCCCCAAAGGCAGAACCGCGTTGCATTCTAAGATCATGTTCCACAGGAGAAATTTCCTCCCGCGCAGAGCCTGCCGGGAGGAAATTACACTCAATCTAAACAGCCCGATAACCACAGCCGGGCAAGCGCCCGGCTGTGGAATTCGGCCTTACTTCTTCACCATCGGGCAGTTGCCGTCAGCCAGAGGTCGGAACGCATCCTTCGCCGGGATCGTTTCAACCAGCTTGTAGAAATCCCACGGCGCCTTGGATTCCGCCGGAGTCTTCACCTGGAACAGATACATGTTGTGGATGTGACGACCATCTTCGCGGATCGTGCCCTCGCCGAACAGCGGATCCTTCGACGGCATCTCCTTCATCTTGGCGACGACCTTTTGTCCATCCGTCGTATTCGCAGCGGCGGCGGCGCGGAGGTAGTGCAGCGTACCGGCATAGACGCCGGCCTGAATGGCGGTCGGACGCCGTCCGCCACCGACAATCGCGGTAAAGCGATCGGCGAACTTGCGTGTGCCGTCGTTGGCGTCCCAATAGAAACCTTCCGTCAGATAAAGGCCCTTCGCCCCCTGCAGCCCAATGGCGTTGACGTCGGTGACCTGCATCAGAAGCGCTGCAAGTTCCTGCCCGCCGGCCTGAATACCGAATTCCGACGCCTGCTTCACGGAGTTGACGGTGTCACCGACTGCGTTGGCGAGCGCGACGATCTTGGCTTTGCTAGCCTGTGCCTGCAAAAGGAACGACGAGAAGTCCGACGCTCCTGGTGGATGCCGTACGCTTCCAAGAACCTTTCCGTTTTCCGCCTTCACGACATCGGATGCATCCTTCTCAAGCGAATGGCCGAATGCATAGTCTGCCGTGACGAAGAACCACGTATCCTTCTTCGCCTTCAGCAACGCCAGTGCTGTCCCGTGCGCCAACGCCCAGGTATCGTAGGTCCAGTGGACCGTATTCGGCGAACACTTCTCGCCGGTCAGCAATGACGAGCCGGGGCCCGATGCGATAAACGCGGCTTTCGATCCGCGCGTGACCTCTTGCACAGCCAACGCCACCGACGAGAACGGCACGTCGAGAATCGCATCGACCTTTTCGACGTCGATCCAGCGGCGCGCGAGCGCACCGCCAATGTCCGCCTTGTTCTGATGATCGGCCTGAATGAGTTCAACCTTGATGCCCGGCTTCTCGGCCTTGAAATCTTCGATCGCGAGCCGTGCGGCTGCAACCGAACCAGTGCCTGTGGAGTCGGTCGCGATCCCGTTGAGATCGGTCAATACGCCAAGTTTGATTGTGTTGTTGGCAATCTCGGCGCGTGCTGGTGCCATGAGCGCCAGCAGCACCGCAGCACCTGCCAGAAAAGCCAATTTTGATTTGAGCAGCATTGGTATCCTCCCGATTGAATTTTTATTTGGGTTGTCCGGCATCGTTGCCGGAATTGTTTAGCGTCGAATGTTTTGAAGAACCTCCTGCGCAACATCGATGCGGACAGTTCCGTGCTCGACCAGCACCTTTGCAACGGCTTCGACCTCGTCACCGGCAGCACCGGCCATGATCGCGATATTCTGCGCGTGGAGCGCCATGTGACCGGATTGAATACCCACCGTGGCGAGTGCTTTCAATGCCGAGAAATTCTGCGCCAGCCCGACCGCAGCAATGATTCGCGCCAGCCGTTCCGCCGTGGTGACGCCGAGGATCTTCAGGCATGCTTGCGCGGTGGGATGAATTTTGGTTGCTCCGCCGATCAAGCCGACGGCGAGCGGCAACTCGATCGAGCCAGAGAGATCGCCGTTCTTGTTGATCTCGTAACGCGTCAGGCTCGAATAACGCCCACTCCGCGCCGCATAGGCATGCGCACCCGCCTCCACTGCGCGGGTATCGTTACCGGTCGCCAGAACAACAGCGCTGATGCCGTTCATGATGCCTTTGTTATGGGTGGCGGCGCGATACGGATCTGCCTCGGCGAACTGATAGGCGCTGACGATGCCGTCGCGCACGCTCGCACCGCCAATGTCGTCGAGCTTCCATACCGCATGGGCGCGCGCCAGCCGGCGGTCGGCGAGATTGGACAGAATGCGCAGGAACACACGCCCGCCGCTCCACGCGGCGATGTGGGGCGCGAGTTTCTCCGCCATGGTATTGACAGCGTTGGCACCCATCGCATCGCGCGTATCGACGATCAGATGCGTGATGACCATCGGCCCTCCAAGCGTATCGAGAATTCGCACCTCGACATCGCGAAAGCCGCCGCCGAGCTTCACCAGCAACGGATCGCACGCATCGCAGATCGCTTTGATCTCCTCGCGCTTTTCCAGAAGACGAAGCCGCGCGGCATAGGGATCCGGCACATCGACAGCCTGCACCTGCGCGATCATCAGCGCGCCGGACACCGAAGTTGTAAAACCGGTCGCGTAGGTCTGACGCGATGCATTGCAAACCGCAGCGACCACCGACGACTCTTCTGTCGCCATCGGCACCAGAACATCTTCGCCATCGACCTTGACGTTGGTCGCGATGCCGATCGGCACATTCATTGTGGCGACGACATTTTCAATCATCTTATCCGCAAGCTGCGACGGCAGATTTCCCATGTCGGCAAGATGGGCGGCGGTCGCAGGATCGAGGCCTGCGAAAGCGGCCACGAGATCGAGCCGTTCCTGCGGCGATTTGCGGTGAAATCCGGCGATCCGCGAACTGCGGTTCGCGCCGTGCTTGGCGATAGTCATTCAGCGTCTCCCAGACCGACGTCCTCTTGAAGGGATTTTCGGTTGCGGAAACTGTATGGTGGTGGGGGTACACCACAAGGAACGCTTTGCACAATTTGAAGAAGGTCCGTACCATTCGCGACATGGGTACAGTTCATCAATCCGGCAGCCAGCCCACGCGATCTCGCGTTGAGACCATTGTCGATGCAATCGTCGCGCGGATCGAACGCGGGGCAATCCGGCCCGGCGAACGCCTGCCGTCGATTCGCGGTGCATCCGAATTGTTTGGCGCGTCGAAGAATACCATCGTCGATGCTTACGAGCGGCTGGTCGCCTCAGGCCAGATCGAGAGCAAACCCGGCTCCGGATTTTACGTCTCCATCCATCGCCCGAAGCGCACGGAGACCGCCGAACCCGCAAAGGTCGAGGCCGTCGACAGCGTCTGGCTGCTGCGCGAGCAACTGGAAAAGCGCTACGAAGTCCGCGTCGGCGACGGCCGCCCGCCTGCGGCATGGATGGAAGGTTCGGAAGTCGGTCCCTATCTGCGGCCGGTCAACAAGCCCGGACAACGCAATCTTCCCGAGAGCTACGGAAGTCCCTACGGCCTGTTGCCGTTGCGCCAGCGTATCGCCGGCCTGCTGGCGGAGCGATCGATCGGCGCAGAGCCGACGCAGGTGCTTCTCACTCAAGGCGCGAACGACGCGCTCGACATGATCGTGCGTCAGTATATTGAGGCCGGCGATCCCGTGCTCGTCGATAGTCCCGGTTATTATCCGCTGTTCGGCAAATTGCGGCTCGCGAAGGCGCGGCTTGTCGGCGTGCGGCGAACCGCCGACGGACCGGACCCGGATGATCTCGCCGCCAAGGCCGCGAGCACCGGCGCGCGCATGTTCTTCACCCAATCGCTGGCGCATAATCCGACGGGATGTTCGATCACGCTTCCGGTCGCCTATCGGCTGCTGCGCACCGCGACTGAACAAAACCTGCGTATCGTCGATTCAGATCCGTTCGCCGACGTGCTGTCGAATACGAGCCCGCGCCTCGCAGCGCTCGATCAACTCGACCGCGTGATCTATGTCGGCACCTTCGCAAAGACTCTTTCGGCCAGTCTCCGCTCAGGATACATCGCGGCCAATGCCGACATCGTCGCGCAACTGGCCGATCTCAAGATGATCACGCGGGCCAACAGTTCGGGTTACATCGAGCAGATCATCTACGATCTCATCACCAGCGGGCGATACCGCGGGCACCTCAAAAGACTGACAGGCCGCATCGAAGCTGCGACTCGCCAGGCGAACGATACTCTGACGCGGATCGGCCTTCCGGTGTTCGGCCAGCCGCGCGGGGGCTTCTATATGTGGTGTGAATTGCCCGCGCATATCGACGACAAGCAGCTATCGCGCATAGCTGCTGAATGCAGCATCCTGCTCGCGCCCGGTTCCGCGTTCAATCCGGACGCAACGCCTGCTCGCCCTGCAATGCGCGTCAACATCGCGCATGTTGGAGATCCGCGCTTCGCGAGTTTCATGGCCGAGCATCGCGATCCGCCCTAGCACGCTCATCCGGTGCCGCGTCGCATCGCGAGCGTGCGGCGAAATCAAGCGGGCGATTTCGCGATGAATTCATGAGCAGCGCGCGATTTCGGCATCGCAACATTACCGCGCAGCAACAATGTTCCTGCTTCGATCTTACCCGAATTCCGTTTCAAACAGCCTCGCGCCGCAATCATCCGATCTTTGCTTGACTTGAACTTGTCCCGCCAGCAGTCTGTCGGTGCAAATAAAAAGCATCGAACACGAATTCGGATGCATCAGGGAGAAACGCATGAAGTCATTTCTCAGCCTGCTCGCAACTGCGAGCATTGTCAGCGCCGGCGCTATCCTCACCCCACATACAGCGTCAGCGCAGCAACCCATCAAGATCGGTATTCCGACCTCGGTTCAGCTTCAGGTCGGACGCGATACTCAGAACGCGATCAAGATGGCTATCGAGGACATTAACGGCAAAGGCGGTCTCCTCGGCCGCAAGCTTGAAATGGTTGCCGCGGATGAAACCGAGAACCCCGAACAGGGTATCGCCGCGATCAAGAAACTCACAGCCGACGACAAGGTCGATGTGCTGATCGGCGGTTACACCAGCGGCGTGACGCTGGCCCAGTTACCGCACATTTCCAATGCGAAGACGATCTATCTCGGAGTCGGCGCAGCATCTCCCGCGATCACCGCGAAGGTGAAGGCCGATTACGAAAACTACAAGTACATCTTCCGGGTTTCCCCGATCCATGCCGGCCATCAGGCTCGCGCGCTGGTTGATTTCATCAGCGGCAAGCTCAAGGGCGAAATGGGCCTTAAGAAGATTGCCATCGTCGGCGAGAACGCAAAGTGGGTTCAGGATCTCGTTCCGATTTTGAAGAAGGGCGCCATCGCAGGCGGCACCGACGTGACACTGGCTGAATTCTTCGACACATCGACGTCGGACTTCTCGCCGCTGTTCGCCAAGGTCAAGGAGAGCGGTGCGCAGTATCTGATCGTTATCCTGTCGCATGCCTCGTCTGACATCTTCGTCAAGCAGTGGCATGACGCGCAGGTGCCGATTCCAATCGGTGGCATCGACGTCAAGAGCCAGGACGCCGACTTCTTTACCCGCGTGAGCGGCAAGGCGCTGTCCGAGACCGTCGGCCTGTTCGCGACCCGCGCAGCGCTGACGCCCAAGACAATTCCGTTCTGGGACGAATTCGTCAAGCGCTTCGGAACGGCACCTGTCTACACCGGTGTCGGTGCCTACGATGCAATCTACGTCTACGCGGAAGCCGTGAAGCGCGCCAACTCGGTCGAGCCGAATGCGGTGATCAAGGAGCTGGAGAAAACCGACTATGTCGGCATCGCCGGCAAGATCCAGTTCGATGAAGTCCACGATGTGAAGACCGGACCCGGCCTGCAGAACCTGCTGTTCGCGCAATGGCAGAAGGACGGTGCCCGGATCGTGGTCTGGCCGAAGGCTTCTGAAACAGGAAAGATGATCCCACCGCCCTGGATCAACTGACCTGCACTTGACGTCGTGAGAGCGGCGGCCGGTAAAAATATGACCGGCCGCCGATCCTGAAGGCTCGCCTTCCCCTTACGCACAAGAACGGCAATCAACAGGCGGTCATGCTCGAAATCCTGATTTACGGCGCTGTTTCCAGCGCGATCTACGCGATGCTCGCGGTGGGCTTTACGCTGATCTTCGGCGTCGCCCGCATCCTCAATCTCGCGCACGGCTCATTTTACGCACTTGGGGCCTATGCAGCCTACGTGCTGACGTCGCTGCTCAAGGTACCACTCTATCTCGCGGCTCCGATGGCGGTGCTGCTGGTCGCCGGCTTCGGCGTTCTGATGGAACGGTTTCTGGTGCGCCCGCTGCGTCATTCGCAACTCGCGGTGCTCATGATCACCCTGGCGGTGTCGCTGGCTGTCGAGCAGGCGTTGTTCATCACCTTCGGTTCCGAATACAGGAACGTTCCTTCGTTCGTCGCCGACAAGATTTCCATCGGCGGCGTCGATATCGGCGGCCAGAGGTTGCTTGCGCTGGTCGCCGGCGTGCTGGTGCTGCTGACGCTTTGGCTTTTCATTCAACGCACCCGCCTCGGCGCCGCGATTCTCGCGGTGTCGCAGGATCCCGAAGCCGCGCAGTATATGGGCATCCCCACCAACCGCATTTTCTCCATCGTCATGGCGATTTCAGCAGGCACCGCGGCACTTGCCGGCGTGCTGGTCTCGCCGTTCCTAACCGTGCAGCCAGGCATGGGCCTGCTGCCGATGGTCAAAGCCTTCGCCATCGTCATCGTCGGCGGGCTTGGCTCGATACCCGGTAGCATCATCGCGGCGCTGATCCTTGGCTATTCCGAAACCATCGTGGCTTATCTCATCTCGAGTTCGTGGACCGAACTGGTCTCGTTGGTCGCGGTGGTCATTACCCTCATGATCAGACCGTCCGGAATTCTCGGACGGCGGGCGGCGTTCTGACATGCGACAGATTTCACCGATCGATGTCGCCGGAGGAATTGCGGTTGTCGCCATTCTCGCGCTGGCGCCTGTGTTCATCGCCAGCAACTATCTCACCGGCGTTCTGACCGTCTGCGCCATTTACGGCATCTGGGCCTCGAGCTGGGATTTCATGTCCGGCCTCACCGGCCGCGAGAATTTCGGCCACTCGCTGTTCATCGGCGCGGGCGCTTACACGGCAGGCTTTCTGGCAACGATTTGGTTCACCAATCCGTGGTACAGCCTGCCCTCCGCCGTCATTATCGCCGCGATGTTTGCTGTCATTGTCGGATTTCCGACCCTGCGTCTGCGCGGGCCGTATTTCGCACTGGCGATGCTCTCGGCCTCCGCGATCCTGCAGCGCCTGTGCCTCATTTTCTGGGAATATACCGGCGGTGAGGAAGGCCTCTACGGCCTCGATCCGCTGATCCGCAACCCGCTGCATTACTACTGGTTCGTGCTGGCGATCCTTGCTGTCACTGTAACGGTGCTGACGCTGCTGGCGCATTCGCACTGGGGACTTTTGCTGCGCGCCATTCGCGGCGACGAAGCGACCTGTCAGGCTGCCGGCATCAACGTGACGTTCTACAAGATTGCATCGCTGGTGGTCAGCGCGGCCTTCGCGGGGCTTGGCGGCGCGCTGTATGCCCATTACCAGCTTCAGGTCAGTCCGCCGCTGTTCTCGGTGGTGGTGTCGATCACTGTCATCATCATGGTCTATGTCGGCGGCATCGGCTCGATTTATGGGGCAGCAATCGCGGCCATCCTGCTCACGTTGCTCACCGAGATGCTGCGCGGCTTCGGCGAATATCGGCTCTGGATCTACACCCTGACCCTGATGCTGATCCTGTTCTTCCTGCCGAACGGTCTGATCGCGCCGCTCTGGCGCAGAATGACGGAGCGCTTCCGATGACCGCGCTTCTGGAAGTCAACGACGTGACCAAGCGCTTCGGCGGTCTCACCGCCGTGAAGAACGCGACCTTTAAATTAGAAAAAGGCGAGTTCACCGGAATCCTCGGCCCTAACGGCGCGGGCAAGACCACGCTGTTCAATATGCTCACCGGATTTATGGCGCCAACATCCGGAGCCGTCACATTTAACGGTGAAGCTGTACAAGGACTCGCACCCTACAAGGTCGTCAACCGGGGCATGGCCCGGACCTTCCAGCTCTGCCGTCCATTTGTGGGTATGAACCTGCTGGAGAATGTTCTCGTCGCTTGCATGTCGCCACGCGCCCACGTGGACAAGGACAAGGAGGAACGCGCGCGCCACCTCCTCGAACAGGTCGGGCTCGGCGGACGCGAGCTTGAACCAGTCGAAACGCTGCCTTACGGCGACCTGCGGCGGCTCGAAATTGCGCGCGCACTGGCGACGCGACCGGACCTGCTGCTGCTCGATGAACCATTCGCAGGACTCGGCAGCAGCGAAATCGAGCCGTTGGCGCAACTGATCAAGCACCTGCATCGCGAGGAAAACCTGACCATCCTTCTGATCGAACACAAGCTGCGCGAGTTCATGGCGCTTGTCTCCCGTGTGATCGTGATGAATTTCGGCGAGATCATCGCGGTGGGGCCACCCGAGGAAATCGTGAAAAACCCGAAGGTGATCGAAGCTTACATCGGCAAGACGGAGGACGCGCATGCCTCTGCTTGAAATCTCGGACCTGCGCGTCAGTTACGGCAAGGCACTCGCCATCGAATCCGTGTCAATCAGGGTCGAAAAGGGCGAACTTATCGGCGTGCTCGGCCCCAACGGCGCGGGCAAGACCACGCTGCTGAAGGCGATCTCACGCTCCATTCCCTCGCAAGGCACGCTGAAGTTCAAGGACCAGTCGCTTGACGGGGTGGCGCCCTATGACGTGGTGGCGCGCGGCATCTGCCATTGCCCCGAGGGCCGCAAGCTGTTCTCGGAACTTTCGGTGCTGAAGAACCTGCAACTCGGCGCTTATCTTCGCAAGAACACAGCCGAGATCGATGCCGACCTTGAGCGTGTGTTCACGCTGTTTCCGGTGCTGCGCGAGCGGCAGTGGCAGCAATCCAGCACACTCTCCGGTGGCGAACAGCAGATGGTGGCGATCGGCCGCGCGCTGATGGGGCGGCCGGAATTGCTGTTACTCGACGAACCGTCGGTCGGCATCGCGCCGCGCCTCAAGGGCCTGATTTTCGATTCGATCCAGCAAATCCGGAAAGACGGCACCGCCATCCTGATCGTCGAGCAGGACGCGACGTCGACCTTGCGGATCACCGATCGCGTCTATGTGCTCGAGCACGGTCGCACCATCCGTGAGGGTACGGCGAAAGACCTCGCGGGCGACGAATACATCCGTCAGGTCTATCTGGGGGTGTAATCGGTTCGCTCGCCCAGCCGTCATTGCGAGGAGCAAAGCGACGAAGCAATCCATCCTTCCGAAAGGCTCGATTGCTTCGCTTCGCTCGCAATGACGAAACGCGCTACTTCTTATCCAGCGCGCCTTCGGCCTTCAGCACCTCGTGCGCGGCCTTGAAGGCCTCCAGGCCAGCCGGAATGCCGCAATACACGGTTGCGTGGAGCAAGATTTCCTTGATCTCCTCGACGCTCACGCCATTGGCCAGCGCGCCTTTGACATGGAGCTTGATCTCGTTGGGTGCCTTCAGCGCGGTCAGCATCGCGAGATTGAGCATGCTACGGGTCTTGCGATCCAGCCCTGGCCGCGTCCAGGCATAGCCCCAGCACCATTCGGTGGTGATGTTCTGGAACGCCATCATAAAGTCGTCAGCCTTGGCGATGCTGCCGTCGACATAGTCCTTGCCCAGAACGTCGCGCCGGACGGCCAGACCCTTTTTGAAATGTTCGCTTTCACCGCTCATGACGACCTCCAGACAGATTGATCCGACAATGCATATTGCCAGCCTCCGTATTGAGGCCATTTGCAGGGCACGGCAACCGGGCGCTGCAACAAGGCTCTCACGCACCATTGCATAGGCGTATTCGTAAACTGCACCTGCTCCTGAGCCGGAAATTGCTGTTGATAGACCCTATGGATCGCGATCTGTTCTCCGGGCCTGCCCGATGACGCCTATGACTCCAGACCTGAAGCCGGCCATGAAGCCGGTCCACATCGCGCTCAATGTGCTGGCGCTGTGCTTCATGCTGTCGGTGCTCGGGCGCGGGCTCGGCGAGAGCTTTACAGTCTTCCTGCTGCCGATTTCCCAGACCTTCGGCTGGGATCGGGCGGAGATCATCTCGATCTATTCGCTGGCGGCGCTGGCCGGCGGCCTCTCCGCCCCCTTTATCGGCAGGCTGTTCGACCGCTCCGGCCCCCGCATCGTCTACGCACTTGGGCTGGCGCTGCTGGGCGGCGCATTCCTTGCCGCGGCCTATGCGCAACAGCTCTGGCAATTCCAGCTCAGTCTCGGCCTTTGCGTGGGGTTAGGCATCGCCTGCATCGGCAATGTTCCAAACTCGATCCTACTCGGGCGGTGGTTCGGCCCCAAATTGCCGACCGCCATGGCGGTGGTCTATTCCGCGACCGGCGCAGGCGTGTTGATCCTGCTCCCGCTGTCACAGGTTTTGATCGAGCGTTTCGGATGGCGCGGCGCGTATCAAATCTTCGGCGGAACAGCCTTGGCCCTTCTGCTACCGCTGCTGTTCCTGCCATGGAAATTGTTTGCCTCAGGTTCGGTCACACTCGCCAAAAGCGCTACCGCCGATTTTATCGATGAAGGCTGGACCTTAGTCGGCGCCATGCGTCATCACGCATTTTGGGCATTGTTCTGCACCTTCTTCTTTACGGCAATTGGGATGTTCGCGATCTCGGCGCAGATCGTCGCCTATCTGGTCGATGCTGGATTTCCGCCGCTGCAAGCTGCAACCGCGTGGGGCTTCAGTGGCGTGGTGCTGCTGTTCGGAATGCTCGGCGTCACCTGGCTCGATGGCGTCATCGGCCGCCGCCGCTCGGTGCTGTTCAGCTACGCACTGTCGATCATCGGCATCGGCCTGCTCTGGTCGCTGAAGTCATATCCCAATGTCTGGCTGCTGACCGCGTTCGTCATAACTTTCGGCAGCATGATCGGCTCGCGCGGTCCGCTGATCACGGCAACCGCCATGAAAATATTTCGCGGCGAACGCGTCGGCACGATCTATGGGACCATTACCATCGGCAGCGGGTTGGGTTCGGCATTCGGTTCATGGGCCGGCGGCCTTATCCACGATATGACCGGCAGCTACGACGCACTTCTGCTGTTTGCGCTCATCAGCGTGATCCTCGGCATGATTCCATTTCTGGTTGTCCCGGCGCTTCGGCAATGACACCCTGCGGATTGCATGAGCGCACTGGAGTTGCGATCATCTTGAAATGACAATGCTGAACCGGAGATGACTTCATGAGCACGCCTGTCAACGCACCGGATTGGCGCACGCTGACGCAGGAGCAGCTCGATCTCGGATTCAACAACACACTTCACGTACCCGAGACGCCGTCCATTATCGCTGAATGGGATCGGGCCTCCGCCGAGATCCGTGCGCGGCACCCGCAATCTCTCGATCTTCGATATGGTTCGCGCGAGCGTAACCGGATCGATTTCCTGAAAGCCAATAACGGCGGCCCGACGCTTGTTTTTATTCACGGCGGTTACTGGCAGACGCGCGCGAAAGAAACCTTTGCGTTCTGCGCCAAGGGGCCGATGACACACGGCATCAATGTCGCGCTGATCGCCTACACCCTCGCCCCTGATGCAACGCTCGACCAGATCGTGGATGAGGTTCGTACCGGCATCGATGCGCTGGTCACCGAATTGCCCGCACTCGGCGGCGATCCTGGGAAACTTGTGGTGTCAGGCTGGTCGGCGGGCGGGCATCTCTCGTCGATGGTGCTCGGTCATCCGCACATCAAGGCCGGGCTTCTCATCAGCGGGATCTACGATCTCGAACCGATCCGCCACAGCTATCTGAATACCAAGCTTGGTCTTGACGAAGCAACGATCCAGCGCAACTCGCCGGTGCTGCATCCCGGTGGCATCGACAAACCTGTGGTAATTGTCGCAGGCAGCGGAGAACTGCCGCTGTTGCGCAAGCAGTCCGCCGATTTCGCCGCTCACCGCGTGACATACGGACTACCGGTCATTTACGAAGAAATACCCGGCGCCAACCATTT
>CALRLJ020000052.1:0-13538 GCA_943368635.1 Sediminibacterium ginsengisoli
CCGGATTTCATGCCGGAAAATGCACCGTCCGAACCGATCGTCACCGCGCGCAGGTCGTCATCGTTGCCGACGCAGGCCATCACGAAATCCTGACCTTCTGCAGCGGCTTTCGGCGTCGCTGCGGCACGGCCGCCGAACTTCTCGGCCCATGCCTTCGACTTTGCGGCTGTGCGGTTGTAGACGGTCACCTCGTGACCGCCCTTGGCGGCGAGATGTCCAGCCATGGGGAATCCCATGACGCCGAGGCCGAGAAACGCGACTTTTGCCATGTCTTGCTCTTTTGATCGCTGGTGGGTTTGGGCCGGATTTCCCGGCATGTGGGATGGCAACAGCTATGCGAACGATGGACAGCCTTGGCAAGGCCGTTGACGGCACAAGTGACACGCGTATGAAGGCCCGCAGGCGGCAGGCCACCGGGGCCATACGCCCGGAGATGTCTCGTGGCAGTCGATAAAACTCAGGTTCTCGCAGCCCTTCGCAATGTCGCTTCGCCGCGCGGCGTATCGCTGACCGACGCGAAGGTGCTGTCCGAAATTACCGCCTCGGACGGCAAGGTTTTCTTCTCGATCAATGTCGATGCCAATGAGGCGCGGGCATGGGAAGAGGTGAGGGCCATGGCGGAGGCTGCGGTTCGCGCGATTCCCGGCGTGACCACTGCGATGGTCGCCTTGACGGCAGAGCGCAAGCCGGGCGCCGGCGCCCCGCCGCCTGCGCCGCATCAACATTCTCACGAGCATTCGCATCAGCACTCGCATGGCGTGAAGCCTGTCGCGCAGCATCGACCGCAAGGCGCGCCTGCGGACTCGCCGATGGGCAAGCAGGCCGCCATTCCGGGCATCCACTCCATTATCGCGGTGGCATCCGGCAAGGGTGGAGTCGGGAAATCCACCACCGCACTCAATCTGGCGCTGGCGCTGCGTGATCTCGGCCTGCACGTCGGTCTGCTCGACGCGGACATCTACGGTCCGTCAGTGCCGCGCCTGACCGGTATCCGCAAAAAGCCGATGCTGAACGAGGCCAAGAAAATGGTCCCGATCGTCCGTTTCGGGCTGCCGCTGATGTCGATCGGTTTTCTGGTCGAAGAAGAGACCGCGATGATCTGGCGTGGACCGATGGTCATGTCCGCGATCCGGCAGATGCTGTGGGATGTCGCCTGGGGCGAACTCGATGTGCTGGTGGTGGACATGCCGCCGGGCACCGGGGATGCGCAGCTGACGCTCGCCCAGCAGGTGCCGCTGAAAGGCGTGGTGATCGTTTCGACACCGCAGGATCTGGCCCTGATCGATGCGCGGCGGGGTATCGCCATGTTCGACAAGGTCAGCGTGCCGACCCTCGGCATCATTGAGAATATGAGCTACTTTCATTGCCCGGAATGCGGTACGCGCTCCGATATTTTCGGGCATGGCGGCGCACGGCACGAGGCGGAGCGGCTCAAGGTGCCGTTTCTAGGCGAAATCCCGCTGCATATGTCGATCCGGGTCTCGTCGGACGCCGGTACGCCGGTCGTGGAGAGCGAGCCGGACGGTGTTCATGCGGCAATCTATCGCGCGATCGGCACCCAGATAAAAATGCAATTGGCGGGTGTTGCCGCTCACGCCTGAGGCACCGATTTCGACCGAAACTGGCCGGTTTACAGCCCTATTCGACTTTCGTTTAATCCTTGTTCGAAGGGGTGTTCCTGCATTTTCCGTAGATCGACTTCCGTGCTACAGACCGCGCTTGAGGGATTTCAAAAAGAAACGCCCCCCAAAAGGAGATGCCTAATGAAGCGTCGTGATTTTCTGAAAGTGTCCGCTGCCGGAGCCGCCGCCACCGCGGTTGCGTCGCCTGCCATTGCCCAGTCGTCGCCCGAGATTAAGTGGCGTCTGACCTCCAGCTTCCCGAAGTCGCTGGACACCATCTACGGTGGTGCCGAATACCTGTCGAAGCAGGTCGCCGAGATGACCGACAACAAGTTCCAGATTCAGGTGTTCGCGGCGGGTGAAGTGGTTCCCGGTCTGCAGGCCCTCGACGCGACCTCTAATGGCACGGTCGAAATGTGCCACACCGTTTCCTATTACTACGTCGGCAAGGATCCGACCTTCTCGATCTTCGCGTCGGTGCCGTTCGGCCTGAACACCCGTATGCAGAACTCCTGGCTCTATCAGGGCGGCGGCAACGAGCTTGCCAACGAGTTCTACAAAAAGTTCGGCGTCATGGGCATGCCCTGCGGCAATACCGGCACGCAGATGGGCGGCTGGTTCCGCAAGGAAATCAAGACCGTTGCCGATCTTCAGGGTTTGAAGATGCGCATCGGCGGCATTGCCGGTCAGGTGCTGGCGAAAGTCGGCGTCGTTCCGCAGCAGCTCGCAGGCGGCGACATCTATCCGTCGCTTGAAAAAGGCACCATCGATGCGGCTGAGTGGGTCGGTCCTTACGACGACGAGAAGCTCGGCTTCAACAAGGTCGCGAAGTATTATTACTATCCAGGCTTCTGGGAAGGCGGCCCGACGGTTCACGCTTTCACGAACCTCGAGAAGTTCAACTCGCTGCCGAAGAACTATCAGGCGATCCTCACCAATGCGGCCGCCAATACCAACCTCTGGATGACCGCGCGTTACGACATGCAGAATCCGGGAGCGCTGAAGCGCCTCGTTGCCAGCGGCACGCAACTGCGTCCGTTCACCAACGAAGTTCTTGATGCTTGCCTGAAGTCGACCAATGAACTCTGGGCTGAAATCTCGGCCAAGAACGCCGATTTCAAGAAGGCGATCGACGCAATGCAGGCCTACCGTTCGGACCAGTATTTGTGGTGGCAGGTTGCCGAATACACCAACGACAGCTTCATGATCCGCTCGCGCACCCGCGGCTGATCCAAGCTCGCAGTCCTCGGTTTGAATACGCCCGGCCTCCGCAAGGAGGCCGGGCTTCTTTTTGCAGTGCGGTTGAGGAAATCGGCATGGATATTCGGAACCAGTTGTTCCATGCTTGACGTCAGCCCTCGGAAAGAAGGGTCGATGCACCAAATCACAACCAGGGAGTTATTCATGAAACGTCGCGAGTTTATCAAAATTGCGGGTATCGGTGCTGCCGGTGCCGCGGTTGCTTCACCTGCCATCGCCCAGTCGTCGCCCGAAATCAAATGGCGTATGACGTCCAGCTTTCCGAAATCGCTCGATACCATCTACGGCGCGGCCGAGGTGTTCTCGAAGGCCGTTGCGGAAGCCACCGACAACAAATTCCAGATTCAGGTCTTTGCTGCGGGCGAGATCGTTCCGGGCCTGCAGGCCCTCGACGCAGCCTCGAACGGCACCGTGGAGATGGCCCACACGGCCACGTACTACTATGTCGGCAAGGATCCGACTTTCGCCATCGGGACCGCGGTGCCGTTCGGCCTGAACAGCCGCATGCAGACCTCGTGGTTGCAGGTCGGCGGCGGCGGCGAACTCTTCAACGATTTTCTGAAGGGTCATAACGTTATTGGATTCGCTGCGGGCAACACCGGATGTCAGATGGGTGGCTGGTACAGGAAAGAGATCAAGGAACCGGCTGATCTGAGTGGCCTCAAAATGCGGATCGGCGGCTTCGCCGGCAAGGTGCTGACCAAGCTTGGTGTGGTGCCGCAGCAGGTTGCGGGCGGCGATATTTATCCCTCGCTGGAAAAGGGCACCATCGACGCTGCCGAGTGGGTCGGTCCGTATGACGACGAAAAACTCGGATTTCAGAAGGTCGCGAAGTACTACTACTATCCAGGCTGGTGGGAAGGCGGACCCACGCTGCACAACCTGGTTAATCTTCCAAAATGGGAATCGCTGCCGGCCAGCTACAAGTCCATCATCAAGACGGCCTCGTCGTTGGCCAATGAGACCATGCTGGCGCGCTACGATGCCTACAATCCGCCCGCGCTGAAGCGGCTGGTGGCTGGCGGGACGCAACTGCGCCCGTTCACGGCGTCGGTCATGGATGCTTCCCTGAAGGCTGCGAACGAGGTTTACAAGGAGACCTCGGCGACCAATCCGAACTTCAAGAAGCTTTATGAGGCGATGGCAGCGTTCAGAAGCGACCAGTATACGTGGTGGCAGGTTGCCGAGTACGGCTTCGACAGCTTCCAGATCCGGTCGCGCACGCGAACCTGAGCGTCATCGGATATAACAAGCAACGAAAAAGCCCGGCTTCATCGCCGGGCTTTTTATTTTCTGGTTTGTCTTACTTGCTGCCGCTCGGCGGCCCGAAATCGAGCGCCGGCATTTCCATTTGTGGAATCTCGATTTTGACTTTGTTCGGATCGACGGTCGATACCGCTCCCTTGTAGTGCATCACCATTGCCGGGAATGCGATCACGAGGCCGA
The DNA here is from genome assembly GCA_943368635.1 of Sediminibacterium ginsengisoli. GTDB lineage: Bacteria > Pseudomonadota > Alphaproteobacteria > Rhizobiales > Xanthobacteraceae > Afipia. The sequence continues at coordinate 4,329 of CALRLJ020000052.1, forward strand.
CCATGATGACCTGGATGAACACGAACGGCACCGCGCCCCAATAGATTTGCGCAGTCGTTACCGGCTCCATCCGCTTGCCGCTGACGCGGTCGGTGTAAGCTTCCTTCGGTGCCACCGAACGCAGGTAGAACAGCGCGAATCCGAACGGAGGATGCATGAACGATGTTTGCATGTTCACGCCGAGGATCACGCCGAACCAGATCAGATCGATGCCGAGCTTTTCCGCGGCGGGTCCGAGCAACGGGATGATGATGAACGCCAGTTCGAAGAAGTCGAGGAAGAACGCGAGGACGAAGACGAATGCGTTGACGAAGATCAGGAAGCCGGTCTGGCCGCCGGGCAGCGAGACCAGCAGTTCCTCGACCCAGCGATGGCCATCGACGCCGTAGAAAGTCAGCGAGAACACGCGTGCGCCGACCAGGATGAAAATCACGAACGCGGAGAGCTTGGCGGTCGATTCCGCGGCCTGTCGTGTGAGGTCGAAGGTCAACCGGCGCTTCATGATGGCAAGGATGATAGCGCCCGCTGCGCCCATCGCGCCGCCTTCGGTCGGAGTCGCGACGCCGATGAAGATCGTACCGAGCACGAGAAAGATCAGTCCGAGCGGCGGCACCATCACGAACACGACCTGTTCGGCGAGCTTCGACAGCAGCTTCAGGCCTGAGATTCGGTTGACAACCGCGAGTGCAAACGACGCTGCGACGACGATCGTCATCGTGAGCACGACATAGTCCGCGCCGGCCTTAACCTCGGTAAATCGCATGATTTCGAGCGCAATGGCGGTTGCGCCAACGATCACGACATACAGCGACAGGGTCATGGTGCGGATGATGCCGATGAATGGCTTGAAGAGCAGGCCTGTCAGGATTACGAACCAAAAGCCGTGCAGCACCGTTGGGTTTGCGGAAATCATGTTGAAGACGGGCGCGGTCCAATCGAACAGCCCCAGCTTGACCACGATCAGGTAGGCAGTCGCGGCCGCCGAAATCGCGGCCAACGGCTGGATGATCGGATGCTTTGCGGTTTCCGGTTCGCGCAGGGTCTGCGCTTCCAGCGGCAGGCCGGGCGTAGCTTGCGGAAAGAAGGTCGCAACCAGGAACACGTAGCTTGCATACAGGATCGACAACACGATGCCCGGAATGAAGGCGCCTTCGTACATGTCGCCGACGGAGCGGCCGAGCTGGTCGGCCATCACGATCAGCACCAGCGAGGGCGGAATGATCTGCGCCAGCGTGCCGGATGCCGCGATCACGCCGGTGGCGACGCGACGGTCGTAGCCGTAACGCAACATGATCGGCAGCGAGATCAGGCCCATCGAAATCACCGACGCGGCGACGACGCCGGTCGTGGCTGCCAGCAAGGCGCCGACGAAGATCACCGCGTAGGCAATGCCGCCGCGGATGCTGCCGAACAATTGCCCGATGGTCTCTAACAGATCCTCGGCCATGCCGGATCGTTCGAGTATCAGCCCCATGAATGTGAAGAAAGGGATCGCCAGCAGCGTCTCGTTGTTCATGACGCCGTAGACGCGTTCAGGAAGCGCCTGAAGAAAATCGGGGCGGAACAACCCAAGTTCAATGCCGACGAAGGCGAACAGCAATCCGTTGGCGGCGAGAGAAAACGCGACCGGATACCCCAGAAGCAGGAACATCACGAGCGACGCAAACATGATCGGCGCCATGTAGTGGATAAACATAGCCGCCATTAGTGATCTCTCTCGTTATGCGCTGTGACGGCGACGCCGGTCATGGTTTTTCGGGTGTGATGGCTTGAGCCAGTTTCAGGGCTTCAAGTTCGGCGATCTCGTGCGCGCTCAATGCGTGCGCGTTCGGGTCGGGCAACAGGCCCTTCATCACAGCGGCACGCTTGATGATTTCGGAAACCGCCTGGACCAGCAGCATGGCGAGGCCGATCATGATCAGTGATTTTGCGGGCCATTGCGGCAGGCCGCCGGCGCTGAACGATTGCTCGTTCTGATTATAGGAAACGATAAAGAACGGTACCGACGTCCAGATCAATATGACGCAGAACGGCACAAGGAAGAGGACGTGCCCAATCATGTCGATCCAGCTTCGGACCTTGAGGGGCAGGGTGTGATTGATGATGTCGATCTTGATGTGTTCGCCGTTAAGCAAGGCCCACGGCGCGCAAAGCAGGAACACGGCGCTGAACAGCACCCATTGCAGCTCGAGGTAGGCGTTTGACGATACGTCGAAGACTTTTCGGATAACCGCATTGGTTGCCGAAATAATCACGGCGATCACGATCAGCCACGATACCCAGCGACCGACAAACGTATTGAACGCGTCGATCGCGCGACTCAGCTTGAGAAGCGATTGCAAACCCCATCCTCCCGAACGTGCCCCTGCGTTGCTTGGCTCTGCCGGAACCCGTGAGGTTAACGGCATGCCGACTTTTTCAGCCGGAGGCGCATGAAGCTGCCCGACCAAATCAGCGTGTCACGCCGCCGTCAATTGGAAGTTTGTTAATTCCAAGGCGGAATCCGGTCACGTCCAAGCTATCGGAAATTTATGCGAAGCAAATTCGCGGGGCGGGAAATATTCAGACCGGATCAGCCGCCGGTCACGCTCATATGCCGGCTTACGCTCGGCCGATTGTGGCGGCGGTCGATAATAAAATCGTGACCCTTCGGCTTGAGTCCGATGGCGCGGTCGATGGCGGAGGCGAGGAGGGCGTCATCGCTGGATGCCCGCAGGGGTTTGCGTAAATCGGAGGCATCTTCGTGGCCGAGGCAGGTATGGATCGTACCGGTGCAGGTGATGCGAACGCGGTTGCAGGATTCGCAGAAGTTGTGGGTCATGGGCGTGATGAAGCCGAGCCGGCCGCCGGTCTCGCTGACGCGAACGTAACGTGCCGGCCCGCCGGTATCGTCGTCGAGGTCGGTCAGGGTGTAACGGGTGGCGAGACGAGCCCGAAGCAGCGATAGCGGCAGGTATTGATCGATCCGCCCTTCGCCGATGTCGCCCATCGGCATGACTTCGATCAGGGTCAGGTCCATGCCCTTGCCGTGCGCCCACGCCATCAGCGAGGGGATCTCGTCCTCGTTCATGTTCTTGAGCGCGACCGCGTTGATCTTGACCTTGAGGCCGGCAGCAAGGGCAGCCTCGATGCCCCGCAAAACCTTGTCGAGGTCTCCCCAGCGCGTAATGGCGCGAAACTTCGCGGCATCGAGGGTGTCGAGAGAGACATTGATCCGCCGGACGCCGCAGTCCTTAAGCTCGGCGGCGAACTTCTCAAGCTGCGAGCCGTTCGTTGTCAGTGTCAGCTCGTCAAGCGCGCCCGTATCGAGGTGGCGGGACAGGGATCTCACCAATGACATCACATTGCGCCGGACCAGTGGTTCGCCGCCGGTCAGGCGCAGTTTGCGGACGCCCTTGGCGATAAAGGCCGAGCAGAGCCGGTCGAGTTCTTCGAGAGAGAGCAGGTCCGACTTCGGCAGGAATGTCATGTCTTCCGACATGCAATAGAAGCAACGCAGATCGCAGCGGTCGGTCACCGACACGCGCAGATAGCTGATCGTCCGCCCGAAGGGGTCGGTCATCGCCGAGGTGGTCGGTTCTGCCATGGAACTCGGACTCAATCCGGTCATTCAGTAAGCCTTGGTTGTCACACGATGCCAAGCCGCTGCGCGGACCTTGGTATACCAGTCACAATCTAGGGATGATCGGCTGCGGACACAATGAATCTATCCGCAGGAATCCGTCAGCGACCCGGCGGCGGCGGGAACGGGGAACTCGGCTCGGCAGCGGGTGCTTCCGCAGCCGGCGCAGGCCGTGGCTTTTTAGGCTTCGGAGTGGCTTTGGGGGCCGCCCGGCCTCGCTTGGTCGGAAGCGCCGGTTGCAGTTCCGCATAGACCGGATTCGGATCAACGATGGCGCCAGGACCGCTTTGGTCACGGATGATCTGAACGGGCACAGTTTCAGGCTGGTATTTCGGCAGCGTGAAGGTCACCGACAGGTTCTCGGCGGCCACGACTGAGAGTGAGCAGGGAGTCTTGCAGGTCTCGCCGCTCGACACGCGTGCCTCGGCACCGGCCGGTAGCGACTCCAGCTGTACGGTCGCGCTCGGTGGCGTCGACTTGAACATGTCTGGCATGGAGAACGATGAACAGCCCGCCAAGCTAAGGCTCGCCGCGACAACAGCAATGATACGCATGGTGCATCCGTCATGTGATGCGGTGGTAGCCGCATAGTCCCCGCATCGACCTTAGAAGTGTCGTTCCGCCCGCGCAACGGGTCGTCCCGCATTCATTAAGAGAAGGTTAACGGCGACCCTGTGCTTTCTCGATTTAGAAAAAGCAATACATTTCAATGTTTTACATTGGTATTTAGAAGGGCCTCGACAGCGTTCGGCAGCTCGCGCATGTGACCAATGACGACGTCGGGTTTCAGTTCGGCGATCGGGATTTCGGTGTATCCGAATTCCACCCCGACCACAGGGATGCCTGCCCGCCGCGCGACACCGACATCCGGCCCCGAGTCGCCGATCATGATTGATCTCGAAATTTCTCCGCCGGCCTGCGCAATGGTTTGACGCAGGATGGTCGGGTCCGGTTTCGCCACGCCGAATGTATCGGCTCCGCAAATCGCGGCAAATCGCGACGTCATATCCAGTTTGGCAAGCAGCAGCCTTGAGAGGCCTTCCAGCTTGTTGGTGCAGACGGCGAACTTGAATCCCCGTCCTTCAAGCTCGTCGAGGGCGGCATGGAGACCATCGAACGGGCGTGAGCCGTCGGCGATGTGATCCTTGTAATAAGCAATGAAGTCGCCGGTCAGCCGGTCGATGTCCGAGACGCTCATCACACGGCCGTCCAGTTCCAGCCCACGCTCGATCAGCTTGCGTGCGCCGGCGCCGATCATGGCGCGCGCGGATGCCACAGGCACGAGCGGCAATCCCTCGCGCTGGAGAACGAAGTTCAGCGCCCCAACGAGGTCGGGGGCGGTATCGACGAGAGTACCGTCGAGATCGAAGACAATAAGGGGGGCGGCGGTCATGGCGGATCGCTAACGGGCGGGACGGAATGATGCAAGTGCCGTGGTTGGATTGGTAATATATGGCGCTTTTTGGAGCTTTTTCGTCGGTAAAGCCGTATCCACCGTTGCTGAAACCGCGCTATATGCCTCGCGTTCCACGGGAACGGAATGTCGAGGGTAATTCATGTCGATGGACGATCTGAAGAGGCAGGCAGCGGCGCGCGCGGTCGAACAGGTTCGCGACGGAATGAAGCTTGGCCTCGGCACCGGCTCGACGGCCAAGCATTTCGTCGAACTGCTTGGCGAGCGCGTACAGGCAGGTCTCAAGATCGTCGGCGTCCCGACCTCGGAAGCGACGCGGGCCGACGCTGAACGCTGCGGCGTGCCGCTGACCACACTCGAGGACGTCGACCGGCTCGACCTGACCGTGGACGGCGCTGATGAAATCGATGCCAATCTCGAACTTATCAAGGGCGGGGGCGGGGCACTGTTGCGCGAGAAGATCGTCGCGGCCGCCTCTGATCGAATGATTGTGATCGCAGACGAGTCCAAATGGGTCGAAACCCTCGGCCGTTTCCCGCTGCCGATCGAAGTCATTCCGTTCGGTCTCGGCGCCACGCGCCGGGCCATTGAGGCGGCTTTCGCTCAAAACGGCGTTTCCGGACAAATGGATATTCGCAAGGCCAAGGACGGCCATGCTTTCGTCACCGATGGCGGCCACTGGATTATCGATGCCCATCTTGGGCGAATACCGGATTCCCCAAAGCTGGCGGCGTCGCTGAATTCGATACCGGGTGTGGTTGAGCATGGCCTGTTTATCGGTCTCGCGCGCACGGCCGTGCTCGCTGGCCCCCAAGGTATTCGCGTTGTTGAACGGCCTTAGCGCCGCAATGGTCTTGGACGGCGCTCGCGCCGCAATTGAGGAGAATTGAGATGAAGAAGTTTTCGAACGTATTGCTCGCAGCAGGTGCTGCACTCGTCCTGATGGCGGGTAGCGCGATGGCGCAGGCTCCGAAGCCGCCGTCTGCGGCCGCCATCGGCTATGCCAAGGATATTCTGACCTCCAAGAATGTCAGCGCGATCTATCAGGGCGCGGTTCCGGGTCTGGTTCAGCGGACCAAGGACGTGTTGTTGCAGTCCAACCTGAACTACCAGAAGGATCTCAACGAAGTTGCCGTTGTCGTCGCCAAGGAGCTCGCCGGCCGCGAAAAGGAAATCGGTGAGGAAATGGCGCGCATCTATGCCAGCTCGTTCACCGAGCAGGAATTGAAGGAGCTTGCCGCATTCTACAAATCGCCGCTTGGCGCGAAAGTAATTGCGCAGGAGCCTGCTGCATTCAACCAGGCGCGCCAATATATGGACCAGTGGGCGCAGAAGTTCGGCGAAGAGATCAACGGCAAGTTTCGCGCTGAAATGAAGAAGCGCGGCAAGGAAATCTAAGCAGAAACGGTGATTCCAGATGGCTGACCGGGACGTTGATCTGTTCGTGATAGGCGGTGGTTCAGGCGGCGTGCGCGCTGCCCGGATTGCTGCCGGTTACGGTGCAAACGTCCTGGTCGCCGAGGACTACCGTATGGGCGGCACTTGCGTGATCCGCGGCTGCGTGCCCAAGACGCTGATGGTCTATGCGTCCCATGTCCGTCATGAACTGGACGAGGCCGCAGGTTTCGGCTGGACCATTCCATCTGCGACATTCGACTGGCCGACATTGATCGCCAACAAGGACCGGGAGATTGCCCGGCTTGAGGCGGCGTATACGTTCAATGTCGAAAAGGCTGGTGCTAAAGTTGTGAAGGCGCGCGCGACGTTCGAGGACGCGCACACGCTGCGGCTTTCGACCGGCGAAAGCGTCAAGGCGAAGTATGTCCTGATCGCCACCGGCGGCGCGCCCAGTCACGGCGAAAACATTCCCGGCATCGAGCATGTGATCTCCTCCAACGAGGTGTTTCATCTTCCGGTGTTTCCAAAGCGGATTGTGATTCAGGGCGGCGGTTACATCGCTCTGGAATTCGCCTGCATCTTCGCTGGCCTCGGTGCGGACGTGACCGTGATCTATCGCGGCGAGAATATCCTGCGCGGCTTCGATGAGGATGTGCGCAAGCACGTGCGCAGCGAAATGGAAAAGTCCGGTATCACGGTTCTCACCGGGTGCGTCGTGACAAAGGTCGACAAGCATGGCGGCGCTTTCACAGCACACCTGTCGAACGGATCGAGCATCGCAGCCGATCAGGTGATGTTCGCGGTCGGCCGGCACGCGAATGTGAAGGGGCTTGGACTTGAGAAGGCCGGCGTTGCGCTCAATCCGGTCAACGGCGGTATTAACGTCGATGCATTTTCGCAAACCTCCGTTCCGCACATCTATGCGGTCGGCGATGTCACCAACCGGGTCAATCTGACGCCGGTTGCTATTCGTGAGGGGCATGCCTTCGCTGATACGGTGTTCGGCAACCGGCCGACACGGGTCGATCATGCCGACATTCCGACGGCGGTCTTCACCCAGCCCGAGGTCGGCACCGTGGGTCTGAACGAGGCCGAGGCGCGGGCGCAATATACCCATGTCGACATCTACAAGACTGATTTCCGGTCGCTGAAGTCGACGTTGTCGGGAAGTGAGTCTCGCATCCTGATGAAACTGATCGTCGATGCGGCCACCGACCGCATCCTCGGCTGCCATATCGTCGGGCCGGATGCGGGCGAATTGATCCAGGTCGTCGGCATCGCGGTCAGGATGAAGGCCACCAAGGCAGACTTCGATGCCACGGTCGCGGTGCATCCCACCGCCGCCGAGGAATTGGTCACCTTGCGGACGCCCAGCGCCCGCCATGTCCGTCAGGCAGCGGAGTAGCGGTTTCCGCGCTTGATCCGCCGGGCAAGTCCCTGATCTGTCGCGCCGATTTGCAACTGGCAAGACCGTACCCACCTGTGTATAACCCGGCGCTATCACGAGATTGTCGTTTCCTGAGGAGTTTCAGTCATGTCCGAGCGGTGGACGCCCGACAGCTGGCGCAAGAAGCCAGTCATGCAAGTGCCAGACTACCCCGATGCGAAGGCATTGGCGGATGTCGAGGCGCAGCTTGCGACGTTTCCGCCGCTGGTTTTTGCAGGTGAAGCGCGCAATCTGAAGAAGCAGTTGGCCCGCGTTGCCAATGGCGAAGCGTTCCTGCTTCAGGGCGGTGACTGCGCCGAGAGCTTTGCCGAACATGGCGCCAACAACATTCGCGATTTCTTCCGCGTGCTGCTGCAGATGGCGGTGGTGCTGACCTATGCTGGCGCGTTGCCGGTGGTGAAGGTCGGCCGTATCGCCGGGCAGTTTGCCAAGCCGCGCTCGTCGCCGATGGAAAAGCAGGGCGATGTCGAACTGCCGAGCTATCGCGGCGACATCGTCAACGACATGGCTTTCACGAAAGAATCCCGCACCCCCGATCCGCAGCGCCAGTTGATGGCATACCGGCAGTCGGCGGCGACGCTGAATCTGCTGCGCGCGTTTGCAACCGGAGGCTTCGCCAATCTGGGCAGCGTGCATCAGTGGATGCTCGGCTTCCTGAAGGATTCGCCACAGTCGCGCCGTTACAAGGAACTGGCCGACCGGATTTCCGAGGCGCTGAATTTCATGCGCGCCTGCGGTCTGGATCTGGAGAGCCATCCGGAGTTGCGCGCGACCGATTTCTACACCAGCCACGAGGCGCTGCTGCTCGGCTACGAGCAGGCCTTCACGCGCGTCGATTCCACGACGGGCGACTGGTACGCGACCACGGGTCACATGATCTGGATCGGCGATCGCACCCGTCAGCTCGATCACGGCCATATCGAATACTTCCGCGGCATCAAGAATCCGATCGGCCTCAAGTGCGGCCCGTCGCTCAAGCCTGACGAACTGCTCAAGCTGATCGATGTGCTCAATCCTGACAACGAGCCGGGACGCCTCACGCTGATCAACCGGTTCGGTTCGGACAAGGTCGATACTCACTTGCCCCAGCTCATTCGTGCGGTGAAGCGCGAAGGGCGTTCGGTGGTGTGGTCGTGCGATCCGATGCACGGCAACACCATCACCTCCACGTCCGGCTACAAGACCCGGCCGTTCGACCGCGTGCTGTCGGAAGTGAAGTCGTTCTTCACCATCCATGCGGCGGAAGGCACCCATGCGGGCGGCGTCCATCTGGAAATGACCGGGCAGGATGTCACCGAGTGCATCGGCGGCGCACGCGCGATTACCGAC
>CALRLJ020000053.1:0-13470 GCA_943368635.1 Sediminibacterium ginsengisoli
TGCAGCCCAATCAAATCGCTGAAAGGGTGCCATGCCGCCCTGAAATGCGGCCAAAGCAGGCCTGCCATCCCCGCCGCCGGTAACATCACGGCAGCCAGAACGTATCAACTTCATGGCTGGCGAAGCCTTTTATCTCCGGCCGGGCGCCCTATCTAGAGCATCCATTCTGCGGAACCGATCCGGAGAAGAACCGTTCTCTCCTCATCTGGAGATTCTAGTGACGAAACCTGCCTCCCAGTCAGACGCGCGCGTCACCACCTCCTCCACCCCGCTCAAGGCCGAAAACCGTCAAGAAAGCCGCGATCAACTGGCGCACAGGCTGCTGACGGCCTATCGCACCGTGCGGGACGAGACCGAGCGCCGGGCTGCCCCCTTGTCCCCAGAGGACCAGCTTGTCCAGTCCATGCCGGACGCCAGCCCTGCCAAATGGCATCGCGCCCACGTCACGTGGTTCTGGGAGCAATTCCTGCTGGGCGAGCACTCGCCGGGCTACAGGCCGTATCACCCCGATTACGCCTATCTGTTCAATTCCTATTACGTCAGTGCTGGCCCCCGCCACGCCCGCGCCCAGCGCGGCCACCTCACCCGTCCCGGCGCGGACGAGGTGACGGCCTATCGCAAGCACGTCGATGCCGCGGTCGCGGCATTTTTCAGTTCGGCCGATGCGGAAACGCTGACGAAGCTGGAGCCGTTGATCGACGTCGGGCTCAACCACGAGCAGCAGCATCAGGAATTGATGCTCACCGACATCCTGCATGCCTTCGCGCAGAACCCGATCCCGCCGGCTTACGCACCCGGCTGGACATTCCCGGCTGCGGCGCGTGACGGCGATGATTGGGTCGCGCTGATCGAGGGCATCCACACCATCGGCCACACCGATACGTCATTTCATTTCGACAACGAAAAACCAGCGCACCGCGCTCTGGTCGGCCCGGTCAAACTCGCGCGCAATCTCGTCACCAATGCCGAGTGGCTCGCCTTCATGAAAGACGGTGGCTACACAACGCCGACGCTGTGGCTGATGGATGGTTTCGCCGCCGCAGCCAACGAGGACTGGCAGGCTCCCGGTCACTGGCGCAAGATCGACGGCAAATGGAAAATCATGACGCTCGGCGGGTTGCAGGACATCGATCCGGCAACGCCCGTTTCGCACATCAGCTACTACGAGGCCGATGCATTCGCGCGCTGGAGCGGGAAACATCTGCCGACCGAAATGGAATGGGAAGTCGCCGCGTGTGCCGGTCATCTCAACGACGCCTTCGGCATCGTCTGGCAGTGGACCCGCAGCTCCTATGCGCCTTACCCCGGCTATCGCGCCATCGAAGGCGCGCTGGGGGAATACAACGGCAAGTTCATGGTCAACCAACTGGTGCTGCGCGGCTCATCGCTGGCAACGCCGGACAATCATAGCCGCGTTACCTACCGTAATTTCTTCTATCCGCATCATCGCTGGCAGTTCACCGGACTGCGGCTCGCCGATTACGCCGTTTGAACCCTGAACATACGAGATCGTCATGAATGTGCATGTCAACGCGCGGGCCGATGGGCCGCTCCTCGACCAGCCCGACCGTTCCTTCGCTCAGGACGTGATTGCAGGACTATCGCAGCAGCCGAAAAAGCTGTCGCCTAAGTACTTCTATGATGAAGCCGGGTCGAAACTGTTCGAGCAGATCACGCTGCTGCCGGAATACTATCCGACTCGCACCGAACTGCGCATTCTGCGCGACCGCGGCGCGGAGATCGCGAAGGCTATTCCTGCGAATGCCGCGCTGGTCGAATTCGGCGCGGGCGCCACAACCAAAGTGCGCCTGCTGTTGAAGCAATGCGCGTTCAGCACCTATGTGCCGGTGGATATTTCCGGCGACTTTCTCAACGGACAGGCCAGCGAATTGCGCGAGGACTTCCCCGATCTCGCGGTTTATCCGGTGACGGCCGATTTCACCAAGCCGTTCGACCTGCCCCGGCAAGTCAAGGACATGCCGAAAGTCGGATTCTTTCCAGGCTCGACCATCGGAAACTTCGATCCGCATGAAGCCAGCGCTTTCCTGCGCGGCGCCCGCGCCATTCTTGGGCAGGGCGCAATGCTTATCGTCGGCGTCGATCTGGAGAAAGACGAGCGCGTGCTTCACGACGCCTACAACGATGCGGCAGGCGTGACCGGCCAGTTCAATCTCAACGTGCTGGCGCGGATCAACCGTGAGCTGGGCGGCAATCTCGATCTCGACGGGTTCAAGCACCGCGCGATCTACAACCGCCAGCGCCATCGCATCGAGATGCATCTCATCAGCCGCAAGCCGCAAACCGTGCGCGTGCTGGATCACACCGCGACGTTCCGCACCGGCGAGACGATCCACACCGAAAGCAGCTACAAATACAGCATCGAGCGCTTCACGGCGCTGGCGCGCGACTCGGGATGGGCTCCGCGTGCATCATGGACCGATCCCGACAGGATGTTCTCGGTTCATGCACTGGTGGCGGAAGGTTAAGCTTCTTCCGGCCTCGCGCCAGAGCCGAGCGAGATCGCTTCCCACGCCGCAACAATCAGCATGATGATGGTCGTCGCCGATGACAGCATCAGCGGCGATAACGAGTGCGCGAACGAGATTAACACGATCAGAAGCCCGATTCCGACCATGTGCGAGAGCTGAAAGATGCCCCGGACGCTGCGCTTGAACAGAATGGTACCGACAAGAAACAGCAGCGGACCGCCGATCATGCTGAGAACAGCCTTGATGTCCGAATGACCCTCGGGATGCGCCAGCAGCAACTCGTCGCCGACCGCCGTCACCACAATGCCCGCGACAATCGGCAAATGCAGATAGGTGTAAGCGAGCCGCGCAAGCTTTCCGGTCTCCTCGGATTCCGAGATGTGTTCGGCACCCGCCTCCGCGCCGATGTGAAAATACACCCACCACATCGCGATGCTGCCTATCAATGCAACCACGAAGCCCATGATCGTCGGCGCGGTCCATGCCGCTTCCGCGAAGGTTGCACCGGTAACCACGATGGACTCGCCGAGCGCGATGATGATGAAAAGGCCGCAACGCTCGGCCATGTGGCCGCCCTCGACCTCCCAGTCCTTGAGCGGCGTCGCGCCGAGAACGGGTAACCGGAAACGCGCCAGCGGCCCGCAATACTCGATGACCACCGCGACAATCCACAGCATCAGCCGCGTCTGCCCCTCTGCGAGACCGCCCGCGATCCAGAACACGCCGCTGCATGTCAGCCACAGGGTAATCCGCAGCAGGTTCTTGCGCCAGCCGGGCTGTGACTTCGGAATCGACAGAAAGGTGAAGAACGACCGGCCGACCTGCATGACGACAAACGCCAGCGCGAATGCCAGACCCCTGCTCTCAAATGCCTTGGGAATGGACGTCGAGAGCAACAGCCCCGCGATCATCAACCCGAACAGCATCACGCGGACCGGCGTGCGCTCCGGATCGAGCCAGTTGGTGATCCACGATGTGAATATCCAAACCCACCACACCGCCAGAAACAGGATCGTGGTCTGCAGCACGCCGAGCGGCGTGAAATGCGCCAGCAGCGTGTGGGAAATCTGGGTAATGGCGAAAACGAAGACGAGATCGAAGAACAGTTCGACATACGTGACGCGATGATGCTGGTGCGGCTTGCGCGCGCGCAGCAGGTTTTCGTTGCTCGACACCTCTGCCCCCGCTTCCGGCGATCAGGCCTCAGGCACGCCGGTCTGCAACGCCAGCGCATGCAAAACGCCGCCCATCTGTCCCTTCAGCGACTGATAGACGATCTGGTGCTGCTGCACCCGCGATTTGCCGCGAAAAGCTTCGGAGATGACGGTGGCCGCGTAGTGGTCGCCGTCGCCGGCAAGATCGCGGATTTCCACCTTCGCGTCGGGCAACGCAGCCTTGATCATCGTTTCGATGTCCCGCGCGTCCATTGGCATTCCTGAAGTCTCCTGATCTGTGCCCCGCCAAGGCAATGCACGAAAATATGACTGATTCTAGCCCCTGCAAGCTGCTGCGTCACGCAAGCATTGCGCGGGATCGTTCCTATATTGGCCCCACAGGAGATTTGCCCATGAACATTCGGATGAAAATTCCCGGCCCAGACCACCCGATAACGATTGCAGCGAACCCGAAACGGGTCCGGATCAGCGTCGATGGCGAGGTTATCGCCGAAACCAGCCGCGCGCTGACGCTCAAAGAGGCCAGTTATCCGCAAGTTCAGTATGTCCCGCGCGAAGATGCCGACGCAGCCAAGCTCAAGCGCACCGAGCACAGTACCTATTGCCCCTATAAGGGCGACGCGAGCTATTTCAGCATCGTCTCCGGCGGCAAGACGCTGGAGAACGCCATCTGGACTTACGAGGCGCCTTACGACTCGGTGAAGCAGATCGCCGGGCACCTCGCGTTCTACGCGAACAAGGTCACGATTGAGGAGGTCTGAGGCGAGCCGTCAGCCCTCCATAAGTCTCAGCCCTTCCCCGCCATGTAGGCCGGCAGCCAGTTCTCAAAGCCGGCCTTGAGCGACGCCACGGAAACCGGCGTCTCGCCTTCAACCGCGATGTCGCGCCCGCCAGTCTTGCCGATGACATGGCACGGCACGCCGACAGCCTTGAGCTTACTCAGCACCGTCAGCAAATTCTCTTCCTTAACGGTGAAGATGTAGCGCGCCTGATCCTCACCGAACCACCACGCATGGGGCACGATCTCTTCCGGCGGCGCATCGAGGATCGCGCCGATCCCGCTGGCCATGGCCATTTCGGTCAGCGCCACCAGCAAGCCGCCATCGGCGATGTCGTGAACAGCCGTCGCGGTGCCCGCATGAATCATTCCGCGGACCACATTGCCGTTGCGCTTTTCGGTTTCGAGATCGACCGGCGGAGGCGCGCCCTCTTCCTTGCCGCAGATGTCACGCAGATAGACCGACTGGCCGAGCCAACCTTGCGCGTCGCCGATCAGCAGGATCGCCTCGTTCTCAGCCTTGAACGCCAGCGTCGCCGACTTGGTGAAGTCATCCAGCAGCCCGACGCCGCCGATCGATGGCGTCGGCAGGATGCCGCGTCCATTGGTTTCGTTGTAGAGCGAGACGTTCCCCGACACGACCGGGAATTCCAGCGCGGTACATGCCGCCGCGATGCCCTTCAGGCAGCCGACAAACTGGCCCATGATCTCCGGACGCTCGGGATTGCCGAAGTTGAGATTGTCGGTGATGGCCAGCGGACGACCGCCCACCGCCGTGATGTTGCGCCAGGCTTCGGCCACCGCCTGCTTGCCGCCCTCGAACGGATCGGCCTCGCAATAGCGCGGCGTTACGTCGCAAGTCAGTGCGAGGCCCTTCGGTCCATCCAGCACGCGCACCACCGCCGCATCGCCGCCGGGGCGTTGCATCGTGTTGCCGCCAATGACGTGGTCGTACTGCTCCCACACCCAGCGCTTCGAGCACAGTTCAGGCGTCGCGATCAGCTTTTCCAGCGCGGGCATGATTCCAATCGGCGGCTTCACATCGCGGGCATGGATCACCGGCAACTGCGGCGACGGCACATGTGGACGATCATAGAGCGGCGCTTCCGACTCCAGTTCCTTGATCGGCAGATCGACCATCACGTCGCCGCCGTGCTTGACGACGAAACGCTGGGTCGGCGTGGTGTAGCCAACGATGGCGAAATCCAGACCCCACTTCTTGAAGATCGCCTCGGCCTGCTTTTCCTTCTCGGGCTTCAGCACCATGAGCATGCGCTCCTGGCTCTCCGAGAGCATCATTTCGTAGGCGCTCATGCCGGGTTCGCGCGTCGGCACGGTGTCGAGATCAAGCTCGACACCGAGGTCGCCCTTCGCGCCCATCTCGACCGCCGAACAGGTAAGACCCGCCGCGCCCATGTCCTGAATCGCGATCACGCAATCCGCTTCCATGATTTCGAGGCAGGCTTCCAGCAGCAGTTTTTCCGCGAACGGATCGCCGACCTGCACGGTCGGACGCTTCTCGGCGGAGTCGTCATCGAATTCCGCCGACGCCATGGTCGCGCCGTGGATGCCGTCGCGGCCGGTCTTGGAGCCGAGATAGACGATCGGCATGTTCACGCCGGACGCGGCAGCATAGAAAATCTTGTCAGCGTCCGCGAGGCCGACCGCCATGGCGTTGACGAGGATGTTGCCGTCATAGCGCGTGTGGAAACGCGTTTGCCCGCCCACCGTCGGCACGCCGAACGAATTGCCGTAGCCGCCGACGCCCGCGACGACACCAGAGACGAGGTGACGCGTCTTGGGATGGTTCGGATCGCCGAAGCTCAATGCATTGAGGCAGGCGATCGGGCGCGCGCCCATGGTGAACACGTCGCGCAGGATGCCACCGACGCCGGTGGTCGCGCCCTGATACGGCTCGATGTAGCTCGGGTGGTTGTGGCTCTCCATCTTGAAGACCACGGCCTGCCCGTCGCCGATGTCGATGACGCCCGCGTTCTCCCCCGGTCCCTGAATCACCCACGGCGCCTTGGTCGGCAGGCCGCGCAAATGGATGCGCGAGGACTTGTAGGAACAATGCTCGTTCCACATCGCCGAGAAGATGCCGAGTTCCGTGAACGTCGGCACCCGTCCGATCAGCTTGAGGATGCGCTCGTATTCATCCGGCTTGAGCCCGTGGCTGGCGACGATATCTGGGGTGATCTGGGGTTCGTTCCTGATCGTCAAGGCGACGTCGCTCCGGGTCAAATGCTTCGGCTTCCCTCGCGGCAAGCCGGAGGAGCGGATAAGGCGGAATATGCTTGATTCCGGGCTTCTTTGTGCACGGCAGCCCGGCCTGCGGCAAGCTTCAGATAGGCAGAAATCCCGGCTAAAAAAGCCCCGATTGCGCGCCCGGCCCTCGAGGCTCTAAGAGAGGCCCGCAGAGCTCTTTTCAAGGATTTCGACATCTTGGACGACATGACGCAGAAAACCCCTCGCCCCCGCCCGGACCTCCTGATCGCCACCGAGGGCGAATTCGCTGGATGGCGGACCTGGAGCCGCGACAGCTTCGAATCCAACAACGGGCCGTTCTGGCACCGCTTCGAGGACGACGGGACCGTCCGCTGCGCGTTTCGCGTCGAGAGGAAGCACCTCAACGGCATGCGCAATGTCCATGGCGGCTGCTACATGACCTTCGCCGATTATTGCCTGTTCGCCTTCGCCGCGCGTGAACTCGAGGCGCCGGCGGTCACGGTGTCGTTCGCGTGCGAATTTCTGGACGCCGCCAAGGAAGGCGACCTGATCGAGGCCATCGGCGGGATTACCCGCGCCGGCGGCTCGCTGATCTTCCTGCGCGGCACGCTGGTCAGCGGCGATAAGCCGCTGTTCACGTTCTCCGGGACGATCAAGAGGATGAAGAAGAAGGCGTGAGGCTTTAAGGGCGCGGGTTAAGCCGCGCTCTTCAAATGCTCCACGAGGCCGGCGAACAGACCGCGGCCGTCAGTGCAGCCCATGATGTCTTCGACGTGATTTTCCGGATGCGGCATCATGCCGAGCACGTTGCCCTTGTCGCTGACAATCCCGGCAATCGAGGCGGCTGCGCCGTTGATATTGTGGGTGTCGCCGACTTCGCCTGAAGCGCTGCAATAACGATAAAGCACCCGCCCCTCGCCTTCGAGACGGCGGATGGTGTCCTCGTCGGCGGCATAGTTGCCTTCGCCATGCGCCACCGGCACGCGGATCACCTGCCCGGCATTATAGCCCCGCGTGAACGCCGTATCGGAACGCTCGACGCGCAGATGCACGTCGCGGCAGATGAACTTGAGTTGCGCGTTGCGCATCAGCACGCCGGGCAACAGGCCCGACTCGCAGAGAATCTGGAAGCCATTGCAGACGCCCATCACCAGACCGCCTTTGGCGGCATGGGCACGAACCGCATCCATCACCGGCGCACGCGCGGCAATGGCGCCGCAGCGCAGGTAATCGCCATAGGAGAAGCCACCGGGCACCACGACCAGATCGGTGCCCTTCGGCAACGAGGTTTCGGCGTGCCACACCATCGCGGTGTCGTTACCGGATGCGAGCTTGAGCGCGCGCGCCATGTCGCGTTCGCGATTGATGCCGGGGAAAACGAGGACTGCGGATTTCATCGTGCGCCTAGCCGAAAAAACTAACCAAGAACCTCGACGCGGTAATTCTCGATCACCGTGTTCGCCAGCAGCTTGTCGGCGGCAGCTTTCAGTGCAGCTTCGGCTTTCGCCTTGTCCGCGCCTGCGAGTTCGATGTCGAATACCTTGCCCTGCCGCACGCTGGCGATGCCATCGACGCCGAGCGATTTCAGCGCTCCTTCGATGGCCTTACCCTGCGGATCGAGAATGCCGTTCTTCAATGTGACGGTGACGCGCGCCTTCATCGAACTCAGCTCTTCACAAGCACCGGGCCGGAGCCCGCAGGACGGTCGTTCTCGATCAGGATGCCGAGACGCTTGGCAACTTCGGTGTAGGCCTCAAGCAGCCCACCGAGATCGCGGCGGAAGCGGTCCTTGTCCATCTTCTCGTTCGACTTGATGTCCCACAACCGGCACGAGTCCGGTGAGATTTCATCGGCGACGATGATGCGCATCATGTCGTTCTCGAACAGCCGGCCGCATTCCATCTTGAAATCCACAAGACGGATGCCGACGCCCAGGAACAGGCCCGTGAGGAAGTCGTTCACACGAATGGCGAGCGCCATCATGTCGTCGATTTCCTGCGGCGTGGCCCAGCCGAATGCGGTGATGTGCTCTTCGGAGACCATCGGGTCGCCGAGCTGATCGTTCTTGTAATAGAATTCGATGATCGAGCGCGGCAGCTGGGTGCCTTCCTCGATGCCGAGGCGCTGCGACAGCGAGCCTGCGGCGACGTTCCGCACCACGACTTCCAGCGGCACGATCTCGACCTCACGGATCAACTGCTCGCGCATGTTGAGCCGCTTGATGAAGTGCGTCGGCACGCCGATGTCGTTCAGATGCTGGAAGACGTACTCCGAGATCCGGTTGTTGAGGACACCCTTGCCCTCGATGATCTGGTGTTTCTTGGCATTGAACGCGGTGGCATCGTCCTTGAAATGCTGGATCAGGGTTCCAGGCTCAGGCCCTTCGTAAAGGGTCTTGCCCTTGCCTTCATAAATGCGACGCCGACGGCTCATAGGGATGTACCGAGTGTTGTTGAAGTCCATGAAGTGGGGTGCTCCGGGTGATTTACGCGACCCACGGCGGAGCTGCCGTGAAGCCCAGTTTCGTGAAACAAACCGCGAACTGGACTCATCGGCAACCTAACCGATTGATGTGACCGATACAACGCAACCAGACGCGTATTCCCGCAAAAGTGGGTACCGGTTTTGCGCAAGGAATATGCGGATTCATTTTTAGACCGTTTTTACCGGGCTCTTTCAGAGTCCTGCGACCTCTCGGACGTTGCTTTGCCGGGTCCGGAGCACCTATATGCAGGCTCCCGCCGCTCACCCCGGCTCCACCAAATTCAGCTTACGGAACAGATATATGTCCTCTTTCGACAAGCGCCAGGAAGGCTTCGAGAAGAAGTTCGCCCTCGACGAAGAACAAAAGTTCAAGGCGGAGGCCCGCCGGAACAAGCTGCTGGGCCTCTGGGCCGCCGAAAAGCTGGGCAAGACGGGAGATGATGCCGCTGCCTACGCTAAGGAGGTCGTGGCGGCCGATTTCGAGGAAGCCGGCGATGCCGACGTGCTGCGGAAGGTCATGACCGACCTTGCCGGCAAGGGCGTGTCCGAGGCCGACATCCGCAAGAAGATGGACGAACTGGTGGCGGTCGCCGTCACCCAGATCAAGGCCGGCCAGTAATCCTGCGCACGACAATGAAAAACGCCGCGCGACGGGGTCGCGCGGCGTTTTCTGTTTCAGACCGATACGACTACTTCAGCGCATCCTGAACCTTCGCGATGCCGGCGAGAACGCAAACCTCGTCCTTGTCGCCGCCGGGCGCACCCGATGCGCCGACAGCGCCAATGGTTTCGTTGCCCACCTTGATCGGTGCAGCGCCACCAGCGCCGACCACGCCCGGTATCTGAAGCAGATACGCGGTTTCAGGTTTCGATGTCAGCTTCTGGAATTCCAGCGATGTCTGGTTCCGCGTCCGCGCCGTGTAGGCCTTCAGGCGGCTGAATTCCATGGTGTGAGGGTTTGTGCCGTCCCCGCGCATTTGGGCCGCCACATTACCGGCCTTGTCCACCACAGTGACCGATACCTTGTAGCCGTCCTTGGTACACTGCTCGATGGTGCCCTGAATGATGGCCATGGCCATCGCCATCGACACATTCTTCTCAACCTGCGGCGCCTGTGCATGGGCCGGACCGGCGATCGCGATTGCAGCCGCCGTGACTGCTGCAAGACCAAGTGAACGCATATTGTAGCCTCCCTGAAATGATTTTTAGTTTGCGCGTTTTGTAGCAACCCTTGGTAACGCGCTTTAATCCCGCCGCTGAACAAGAATCGATGTTGCAGAAGCGAACAGCGCTAGGTGGCGGCCAGCCGGTCGAGCTGCGCACCAAGGTCGGCTTCCACATCCGCCGCATTGATCGGGCAGACGCGATAGCCCCGCGCCGCGAGCCATTCGCTGCGTGCCGCACGGTTCCGCGCAATCACGTCGGTTTCGTTCGGATTGACCAGTTCGACGGCGATGCGCTTGGTGAACGACACGAAATCGGGGATGTGACGCCCCACCGGCGTCTGCCGCTTGAAGTGAGAGGCGAAGCGGCGGTCCGTGGTCAGCGCCTGCCACAGGATGCGTTCGGCATCGGTCGGATTTCGCCGCAACAGGCGCGCAAGCCCCCTCACCGTGCCGCTGTCGGACGGCGCACGCGCATCGGAATGCTCTGCCAGCAGCGCGCGCAGCCGCGTTGCCTCGTTGCCGTCGAGAACCCCGCCCTTGGCAGGGCCTTTGCGGCCTTCCGCAATGGCCATCACCACGCCGTGCAGCGTGTGCATGTCCTGCTTGGTCGGCTCCATCCGGGTGAAGATGTTGCGCATGTTCACCAGCATGGTGTCGCGCTTTTCCGGCGGACGCAGGAATTCGACCTTGTCGAGTTCGTTCACGAGGTTGTCGAAAAACGCCTGCATCTGATGGTTCGACGCGCGCTCGGAGCGTTCCGGCATCTCGAACGGCAGCGCGTTGGACGTGGCAAGCTTGAACCATTCGTAGCCCATCAGCAGCACCGCCTGCGCGAGATTGAGCGAGGCAAAGCCGGGATTGACCGGAAACGTCACGATGCGATTGGCGAGCGCAACCTCGTCGTTCTGCAAGCCGTAACGCTCGCGGCCGAACATGATGGCGGCCGTGCCGCTCGCCACGTTTTCCGCAACGATCTGGCGGGCGGCTTCCTCGGGACCGACCACCGGCTTGGCCTGGTCGTGCGCGCGCGCCGTGGTTGCAAACAACAGCGAGCAATCGGCCACCGCCTCCTCGACGGTATCGAACAGTTCGACTTTATCGAGAATGTGATCGGCACCAGCCGCGGCGCGCTGGGCAGCCATATTGGGCCAGCCATCGCGCGGATTGACGATGCGCAGCCGCGTCAGCCCGAAATTGCCCATGGCGCGGGCGCACATGCCGATGTTCTCGCCAAGCTGCGGTTCGACCAGAACCACCACGGGTCCGGCCAATTCCTTTCGCGTCTTGGTTTTGTCGGTGCCTGAACCCGTCATAGCTTCTGCTTGGACCTGTCACATTTTGAGTGTTTCGCGTGCCCGTAACGCAGTTGACGACGGTGAGGTCAAGACATTTTTGGGAAGCTCACTCGCCGGGCGAACTGCCGTGCAGTGCGGCCATGACAAAAACACTACGGTTGGCTTTTGAATTCCGGCCCGCAATTGGAGTAGGTTGCCACCTGAAGCGATCAGGTAATCCGTGGCTCAGACAGACAACAACCCGGCTCCGTCCGCCCCTCCCGCCAGCACAGGGCAGCCTCCAAACGCGCCGTCCGCAGGTGCCGCATGGCGGCGGCTGGCTATTCCAGCCTTGTGCGTTATGGCCGCAGCCGCCTTCGTTATACTGGCGACCCTGCGCTGGGACGATTGGGTCAGCAGCGCCCGAATCCAGTCGACGAATGACGCCAATGTCCGTGCCGAGGTTTCTCAATTGAGCAGCCGTGTCGCCGGCGAGGTAAAGACCGTGGCCGCGAGCGATTACCAGCGCGTCAAGGCCGGAGACCTGCTGGTTGAGATCGATCCGGCAGACTACGAGGCGCAGGTCGCGCAGATGGAGGCCACGGTCACCGGGGCACAGGCCGCGCTCGACAACCTCGCCAATCAGGTTGAACTCCAATACGCTACCATCGCGCAGTCGGAAGCACAGCGCGCCTCTGCCGAAGCCGTCCAGACCGAGGCACAGCAGGAGCAGGATCGCCAAAGCTCCCTGACCCTGACCGCATCGGGCACGCGCCAGAAACTGGAGCAGGCGACAGCGGCCCTCGCCAAGGCGCAGGCCGATGTTCGCGCCAGCCGCGCGGTGATCGCAGCACAACAGCATCAGATGGAAGTGCTGGCCGGAACCAAAAAACAGCGGGCCGCCGATATTCTCGCTGCTCAGGCTGCGCTCAAAGCCGCAAAGCTCAGGCTCGGTTACACACGTATCGTGGCTCCATTCGACGGCATCGTCGGCGCGCGGCAGGTCCAGCCCGGCGATTACGTCAATATCGGCAGTAACCTGTTCAACGTCGTGCCGCTGCCGAACGTCTACGTCATTGCGAACTACAAGGAGACGCAGCTGACGCGCGTGAAACCCGGACAAGCGGTGGACATCACCATCGACAGCTTCCCGCGCGAGGTTCTGCATGGCCGCGTCGCTCGCATCTCGCCGGCCAGCGGATCGCAATTCGCCCTGCTGCCGCCCGATAACGCTACCGGCAATTTCACTAAGGTGGTGCAACGCATTCCGCTGCGGATCGAATTCGACAAGGGCCAGCCGCTGCTCGACAATCTGCTGCCCGGCATGTCGGCGGTGACGCGGATCGATACCGAGGGGACGGTCGCTCCTTCCAACGCCGGAGCCAAAGCCGGTGGCGGAAAGTAGAATCATCGCCTCAGGGCCGGTTTCAACCGGTCAGGCGGTTCATTATCCGCTGCTTGCCGTGATCGCCGTGCTGCTTGGCTCGTCGATGGCGAATATCGACAGCCGGATGTTTTCGATCGGGCTGCCCGATCTCAAAGGCGCCTTTTCCCTCTCCTTCGACGAAGGCGCCTGGCTCAGTACGGCATCGACCGCATCGCAAATCTTCATCGCGCCCGCAGTGGCGTGGCTCGCCACCGTGTTCGGCCTGCGCCGCATTCTCGGTGCGCCAAGCCTGGTGTTCGCGGTGGTTTCGCTGATTCTTCCATTTGTCCACGATTACCAGACACTTTTTGCCCTCACGATTCTTCACGGGCTGCTGCTCGGCACGTTCGTGCCCGCCACGCTGATGATTATTTTCCGCAACCTTCCGATGCAGTGGTGGCTGGTAGCGATCGGCATTTATGCTCTTCGGGTCGGCTTTTCCCTCAATT
>CALRLJ020000054.1:0-13332 GCA_943368635.1 Sediminibacterium ginsengisoli
CGATCTGCCAGTCGGCGACGTATTGTCCATCATGGCTGCCCGGCGTCATGCGCAGGATTTGAATCACGCCGGTGGCCGGCGGCTCATAGCGATATGTCGTCGTGTGGGCGATCTTCAGGCGCATGGCATCATCGTTTTTTTGCGAGAGCCGAGCGCGAACGCTCAGATCAGATATTGCTTCGAGATGGTATCGCCCAGACGGGCATTGTCCGCAATGAATTCCTGAATGAATTCGTGCAGACCGCGCTGGAACAGATCGTCCATGTGCGCATGCTCCAGCCGGTTGCGGACGCCGCGCGCGTGGCGTTGCGCTGCACCTTGCCGGCCATAGGCGACGCCGATCTGGTCGAGATTGCGCACCAGATTGCCGTAGCAGCTCGCCAGCGAACGGGGCAGCGATTCATTGAGGATCAAAAGATCCGCGATCAGCCACGGTTTTAGCGTTTCGCGATAGACCCAGTGATAGGCGGTGAGCGCCGAGACCGAGCGCAGGATCGAGGTCCACTGGTAATAATCGAGCGGGCCGCCGACATGCTCTTCCTCGGGCAGCAGCACATGATACTTCACATCAAGGATGCGCGCGGTGTTGTCGGCACGCTCCACGTGCAGGCCAAGCCGCGAGAACCAGTAGGCGTCGTTGCGCAGCATGGTCCGGTAGGCGGAGCCGTCGAAGCGCAGTGAGGTTTCCTGCACGAAGCGGAGAAACTTGTTGAGATCCTCGCGGGTCTTCGCGCCGCCGGACCATGTCGCATGCAATTCGATCCATGCGCTGTTGATGGTGTCCCACATCTCGGAGGTCAACGCGGTGCGCACCGAGCGCGAATTCAGCCGCGCGTTCTCGATGCAGTTGCGGATCGAGGATGGGTTATTGAGCGAGAACGCCAGGAAATCGACGACGGTGCGCTCGTTGGCTTCGTCGTGAAACTCGTAAAACGTGTCTTCGATCCCGGCGGTGAGCAGCGCGGATTCCCATTCGTTGCTCTTGCCGACATAGGCGTCCGGCAATGCGGTGGCGCGCAAGGTCGCCTCGATGGTGCGCGCGAGATATTCTGCGCGTTCGACGTAGCGGGCCAGCCAGTAGAGACTTTCTGCGGTGCGCGACAGCATCTGTTACTCGAGTATCCATGTATCTTTGGTGCCGCCGCCCTGGCTGGAATTGACCACGAGCGAACCTTCTTTCAGTGCAACACGCGTCAGGCCGCCGGGCACGACGGTGACGTGATCTTTTCCGGTCAGCACGAACGGTCGCAGGTCGACGTGACGCGGCGCGAGGCCTGACTCGGTGCAGGTCGGGCAGGTCGACAGTGCCAGCGTCGGCTGTGCGATGAAACCCTCCGGCTCTTTCAGAAGTTTCGCGCGGAAGGATTCGATCTGCTCTTTCGTGGACGCGGGTCCGATCAACATGCCGTAGCCGCCCGAGCCGTGGACCTCCTTGACGACGAGATCCTTCAAATTGTCGAGCACGTATTTCAGATCCTGCGGCTCGCGGCAGCGGTAGGTCGGCACGTTCTTCAGGATCGGCTCTTCGCCGAGATAGAACTTCACGATGTCCGGCATGTAACTGTAGACCGCCTTGTCGTCGGCGATGCCGGTGCCGACCGCGTTGGCCAGCGTCACGTTGCCGGCCATATAGGCCGACATCAGGCCCGGCACGCCCAGCACCGAGTCGGGGCGGAAGGTCAGGGGATCGAGGAAGTCGTCATCGACGCGGCGATAGATCACATCGACGCGTTTCAGTCCCTCGGTCGTGCGCATGAACACTTCGTCGTTCTTGACGATCAGGTCGCGGCCTTCGACCAGTTCGACGCCGAGCTTGTCGGCCAGAAATGAGTGCTCGTAGTAGGCGGAGTTGAAGATACCCGGTGTCAGCAGCGCGACGGTGGGTTCGGCCTTCGAGGTGAGGGGGGCGACCGAGCGTAGCGCGGCCAGCAGTTCATCCGGATAATTCTCGACCGGGGCCACGCGGTGCCGCGCGAACAGATCCGGAAACAGCCGCATCATGATTTCGCGGTTTTCCAGCATGTAGGACACGCCGGACGGGGTGCGGGCATTGTCCTCCAGCACATAGAAGTTCTCGGCATCGACGCGCACGATGTCGATGCCGGCGATGTGGACATAGACGTCATGCGGGACGTCCTGACCGTTCATTTCGGGCCGGAAGACCGGGTTCTGGAAAATCAGGTCGTCGGGCACGATCTTGGCCCGGAGAATGTCGCGGCTGTGATAAATGTCGCTCAGGAACATGTTGAGCGCTTTCACGCGCTGTTTCAGTCCCTTTTCCATCGTCGTCCATTCCTTGCCGGACAAGATCCGGGGGATGACGTCGAAGGGGATCAGCCGCTCGGTGGACTCGGCCTCGCCGTAGACCGCAAAGGTGATGCCGATCCGCCGGAATAGCAGCTCGGCCTCCTGCCGCCGGTATTCCAGCGCGTCCGGAGGGGTCTCCTTCAGCCAGAGGGAGAGTTCGTGGTAGGCAGAGCGGAGAGCGCCGCCCGGCCCATTCATTTCATCGAAGGCAACTGCCATAAACCGGAACGCTTCCTTCAGGGGCGGACAACGATCCGCCGCTCAAACTGATGGTAGCAAGGGTTGGGCCAGCGCGATATGCATTGCCTGCGGGCATTTGGCGTCATCTTGCGTTGATCTGCCTGAAAAACGGGCGAGCGGGTGCCCAGCGATGCGGCAAAAGCTCGTGACTTCAATGCGTTGTGTGCGCCGAAGTTCCCGGTGTACCTGTGGATGGCTTGGGGCGCGTCCGCTCCGGGACAGGTAGGAGAGTTAAGATGAGTGAGATCGTCACCGCCGGCATTCTTGTGATCGGCGATGAAATCCTGTCCGGGCGTACCAAGGACAAGAACATCGGCTTTATCGCCGAGTACCTGACCAATATCGGCATCGACCTACGGGAAGTGCGGGTCGTGGCCGACGAGGAAGACGCGATTATCTATGCGCTCGACTCATTGCGCGAACGCTACAACTACGTCTTCACCACCGGCGGCATCGGGCCGACCCATGACGACATCACCGCCGACAGCGTCGCCAAGGCGTTCGGCGTGGCGATCAACCATCATCCCGAGGTGGTGGCCCGCTTTCAGGAGCGCTTCGGCGCTGACCTCAACGAGGCGCGCTTGCGGATGGCGCGTATCCCGGACGGCGCGGAATTGATTTCGAGCGCGACCATTCTCGCGCCCGGCTTCAAGCTCGGCAATGTCATCGTGATGGCCGGTGTGCCGTCGATCATGCAGGCGATGATGGACATCGTATCGCCCAAGCTGAAATCCGGCGTGCGGATGCTGTCGGACTCGGTGCGGGCAAACGCACGGGAAGGCGACATCGGCACGCCGCTGCGCGCCATTCAGGAAGCCAATCCCGACACCAGCATCGGCAGCTACCCGTTCATGGACGAAAACGGCAAGCCGAACACCAACGTCGTGGTGCGGTCGCGCGATGAGGTCAAGCTGCGCGCGGCGCTCGCTGAAGTCGAAGTCATGCTGGCGAACCTCAAGGTCGCGAAATAACCGCAGGCTGCTTCGCCACCAAGCTTTTGAAGGTCATGTGATGAGCGAGCGATTTTTTGAAGCCATCGTCGCCGGGCGAATTCCGCCGCCGGAATGCGCCAAGACGCTCGGGCTGGAAATCATCGGCTACGATCTCGCGGCGCATACCGTCGAACTTGAGTTCGACGGGAAGCCGGAGTTCGCCAATCCGATCGGGATCGTGCAGGGCGGCTTTCTGTCCGCCATGCTTGACGACTGCATGGGCCTTGCGTCCGCAACGACGATGAATGTCGGAGAATTCGCGCCGACGCTGAATCTCACCGTTCAATTCCATCGCCCTGCCAAGATCGGCAAGCTCAGGGGCAAGGGGCGCGTCATGATGCGCGGCAAGGACATCTTCCATCTTGCCGGTGAATTGTTTCAGGCCGACAAGCTGGTCGCGACTGCCACCGCGACGGCGATGTTCCGAAAGATAGCGTCATGACCGGAAGCGCATGCAATGAGTGACGAGAGCGCACGCAAACCATTTCCCGTGTCATGGGATCAATTTCATCGCGACGCGCGCGCATTGGCGTGGCGGCTGCACGGTGCGGGTCCGTTCGAAGCCATGATCGCGGTGACGCGCGGCGGCCTTGTGCCTGCGGCGATCGTTGCGCGCGAAATCGGCATTCGCGTGATCGATACGCTGTGCGTGTCGAGTTACAACCACACCTCGCAGGCCGGTGAGCCGACCGTGCTGAAGGGCATTTCGGACGCGGTGGCGCGGCTCGGCGGCGGCACCGGCAAGGGGCTGCTGGTGGTCGAAGACCTCGTGGACACCGGCAAGACCGCGCGCATCGTCCGCGATCTGGTGCCGCAAGCGCATATCGCTGCGGTCTATGCCAAGCCGATGGGCAGGCCGCTGGTGGATACGTTCATAACGGAAGTCTCGCAGGATACCTGGATATTTTTTCCGTGGGACACAGGGCTGTCGTTCCAGCCGCCGATTAGAGACGGCGCGGCGTAGCGACGCCGCCGTCATTGCGACGAGCCCTCGCGACGAAGCAATCCAGCTTGGTCGCTCTGGATTGCTTCGCTTCGCTCGCAATGACGATGGCTACCCCAGCTTCTCGCGTGCCAGCTTCGCGCCCGCGCCGAGTGCGCGGAGTTTCGCTTCGGCAATATCGCGGCGCATCGGCGCCATGCCGCAATTCGTCGTGGCGACGATGTTTTGCTTCGGCACGAATTTCATCACGGCTTCGATAGTCTTCACGACATCCTCGGGCGTCTCGACGGTGTCGCTGGCGACGTCGATCACGCCGGCCTGCACGACCTTGCCCTTGAGCAGCGCCAGCAATTCGAGCGGCACATGCGAGTTGCGGCACTCGATGGCGACCTGCTGGATCGGGCTGGCATCGATCGCCGGGAAAATCTGTTCGTACTGCCGCCATTCGGCGCCGAGCGAGTCTTTCCAGTCGGTGTTGGCCTTGATGCCGTAGCCGTAGCAGATGTGAACCGCGGTCTGACAGGTGAGACCCGCGGCTGCGCGGGTCAGCGCCTCGATGCCCCAGTCGTTGACCTCATCCATGAACACGTTGAAGGCGGGCTCGTCGAACTGGATCATGTCGACGCCGTCGGCCTGCAATGCCTTGGCTTCGGCGTTCAGCAGATCGGCAAAAGCGAATGCCATCTTGACGCGGTCGCCGTAATAACTGTCGGCCAGCGTGTCGATGATGGTCATCGGGCCGGGCAGGGTGAACTTGAGCTTGCGCTTGGTATGTGCCCGCGCAGCGCGCGCCTCGTCGGCGTGAACGCGGCCCTTGAGCTGCAAGGGGGCGACGACCTGCGGCACCATCGCCTTGTAGCGATCTTTACGGATTCCCATTTCGACCTTGTGGGCGAAATCGATGCCGTCGACACGCTCCAGAAAGCCATGCACGAAATGCTGCCGCGCCTGTTCGCCTTCGGTGACCAGATCGATCCCGGCGTCTTCCTGAATTTTCACCGCCAGCAGCGTTGCGTCGCGCTTGGCGGCAACGAGTTCCGCGCCCTTCTGCCGCCACGGCGCCCATAGCGTGTTCGGCTCGGCCAGCCATTCGGGTTTCGGCAAGGAGCCGGCAATCGTGGTTTGAAACAGCATGGGACGTTTCCGTTCTTATTGGTTGCACGCTTATCTGCCATGCCGGGGGCATGACATACAAGCTATGGCATACAAGCTGTTCGCGCTTGCGGGATGGAATGTGATCGGCCCAGCCGCTAGGATCGCGCGCAATCAGCCATCATTCTACGGACATCCCATGATCGACCTCTATTACGCGCCGACACCCAACGGGTGGAAAATCTCGATCATGCTGGAAGAACTCGGGCTGCCCTACATGGTATTCCCGGTGAATATCCGCACCGGCGAGCAGTTCGAGCCGGAGTTCCTCAAGATCAGCCCGAATAACCGCATTCCCGCGATCATCGACCGCGCGCCAGCGGACGGCGGCGAGCCGATCCCGATGTTCGAGACCGGCGCGATCCTGATTTATCTCGCCGAGAAGACCGGACGCTTTCTGCCGAAGGATGTGCGGGACCGCTTCAAAGTCATCCAGTGGGTGATGTGGCAGATGGGCGGGCTCGGACCCATGCTCGGCCAGCACGGACATTTCGCGCTGTATTCAACCGAAAAGATTCCCTACGCGATCCAGCGTTACCGCGACGAAGCCTCGCGGCTTTATGCCGTGCTCGACCGGCAACTCGGCAAGACCGGCGCTTACATCGCGGGCGACGAGTATTCCATCGCGGACATCGCCAGCTTCCCGTGGACCATGACCCACAAGGCGCAAGGCTTCACGCTCGACGACTTTCCAAACATCAAGCGCTGGTATGCCGATGTGCGGGCGCGGCCGGAGGTGCAGAAGGGTCTTGCGGTCGGAAAATTCGACAAGACGCCGTTCACCGACGAGCAGCGCAAGAACATGTTCGGCAAAGCCGCGCAGCAGGCACAATAAAAGTCAAAACAGGAAACGCCACCATGATCGAGTTCTTCTTCGACTGCTCCAGCCCGTGGACCTATCTCGCGTTCACCAACATCCAGCCGCTGGCGAAGGAGCTTGGCGCGGAGATCACGTGGCGGCCGATTCTGGTCGGCGGCATTTTCAACACCGTCAACAAGACGATGTATGAGACCCGCGCCAACCCGGTGCCGGCGAAGCAGGCCTATACCGCAAAGGACATGGCCGACTGGGCGCGGCTTGCGAACATCAAGATCAAGATGCCGCCGACGGTGTTCCCGGTGAATGCGGTGAAGTCGATGCGTGGCTGCATCTGGGCGGATACGCAAGGCAAGCTGCTGCCGTTCGCGACCGCCGTGTTCGAGGCTTACTGGGGCGACGATCAGGATGTCTCGAAAGATGAAGTGCTGACGAAAATCTGCGAGCGCGTCGGTCTCGATCCGCAAAAATTCTTCGCTGGTATCGGCGAGCAATCCGTCAAGGACCAGCTCAAGGCCAATACCGATGAAGCGATCGCGCGCGGCGCATTCGGCTCGCCCACCATCTATATCGGCAAGACCGACATGTATTTCGGCAACGACCGGATGCCGCTGATCCGTGACGCGTTGATCCGTGGGAAGACCGCCGCCCAATGGTGAGAGCCGTTGTCTGCCGCGAACTCGGGCCGCCTGAATCGCTGAAGGTGGAAAACCTCCCGCGCGCCGCGCTTGAGCAGGGCCAGGTGCGCGTCGCGATTCATGCGGCGGGACTGAATTTCCCGGACATCCTGATGGCGGCGGGCGAATATCAATTGAAGCCGCCGCTGCCGTTCACGCCGGGCATGGAAGCTGCGGGCGAGGTCATCGAGATCGCGGGCGCGGATGGCGTCCGTGTCGGGGACAAGGTGATCGTGAAAGCGCGGCTCGGCTGTTATGCCGATGAAATCATGGTGACGCCCGACCAACTCGTGCCGCTGCCGTCTACGTTCGACTATGCGCAGGGCGCAACGTTTCTCGCGGCGCACGGCACTGCGTATCATGCGCTGAAGGATCGCGCGCAGATTCAGCCGGGCGAAGTGTTGCTGGTGCATGGCGCGGGCGGCGGCGTCGGTCTTGCCGCGGTCGAACTCGGCAAGGTGTTTGGCGCAACCGTGATTGCGTGCGCCTCAAGCGAAGAAAAGCTCGACGTCGCACAGCAGCGCGGCGCGGATCATGGCGTGCTTTACGATCGCGAACCGTTCAGGGATGCAGTCAAGCGGATCACGGACGGGCGCGGTGTCGATGTGGTGTTCGATCCGGTGGGCGGCGAAATCTTCGAGGACAGCCTGCGCTGCATCGCGTGGGGCGCGCGGCTGCTGGTGATCGGCTTCACCGGCGGCGTCGGCGTGGCGAAAACCAATTTGGTGCTCATCAAGGGCGCGAGCGTGCTCGGCGTGCGGGCCGGCGAGGCGGTGCGCAAGAATCCCGCGCTCGGTGTTGTGCGTCTTGCAGAGCTGACACGCCTCGCCGAGGAGCGCCGCATCGGCCCGAACATTTCGCATCGCCTGCCGCTGGAAGATTATGCGGCGGCGATGCGACTGCTGATGAACCGGCGCGCCATCGGGCGCGTGGTCCTGACGATGCGATAGCCGCTCCTCAGGATGAGGTTGATCCCATATCGCTTACTTGTATTCCCGCTCGGTCCACCACGGGAAATAGGACGGCATGTCCTTCGACACCGTCTGCGTGAAATGCGCGGGCCGCTTTTCGAGAAACGACATCACGCCTTCCTTCACGTCGGGCGATGCGCCGCGCGAATAGATGCCGCGGCTGTCGACCTTGTGCGCCTCCATCGGATCGTCAGCGCCGAGCATGCGCCACATCTGCTGGCGGATCAGCGCGATCGAGACCGGAGCTGAGTTCTCCACGATCTCGCGTGCGATGGCGCGCGCGGCGGGGAGAAGTTCGTCGGCAGGCAGCACTTTGCTGACAAGACGGCCGGCGAGGGCTTCCTGTGCCGGGAAGACGCGGCCCGAGTAACACCATTCCAGCGCTTGCGAGATGCCCACAAGACGCGGCAGGAACCAGCTCGATGCTGCCTCCGGCACAATGCCACGGCGGGCGAACACGAAGCCGAATTTCGCATCGACCGATGCAAGACGGATGTCCATCGGAAGCTGCATGGTCACACCGATACCGACGGCAGCGCCGTTGATCGCGCCGATCACAGGCTTCAGGCACTTGAAAATGCGCAGCGTCACGCGGCCACCGCCGTCGCGCACCGCCTCGTCGCTCCACTCGACTTCGCCGTTCGGGCGCAGCGGTGCGGTCTTGCGGTCGGCCCGCGCGGCGCGGTCGAATGTCGCGCCGCCTTCGGAAAGGTCCGCGCCCGCGCAGAACGCGCGGCCCGCGCCGGTGACAATGATGGCGCGCACGTTGTCATCCGCATCCGCCGCATCGAATGCCGCGATCAGCTCGTCCATCATGATGTTGGTGAACGCATTCATCTTGTCGGGACGATTGAGCGTGATGGTCAGGATATTGTCCTGAACCTCGTACTTGATTTGTTGGTAAGCCATCGCAGCGCATC
The DNA here is from genome assembly GCA_943368635.1 of Sediminibacterium ginsengisoli. Taxonomy (GTDB): domain Bacteria; phylum Pseudomonadota; class Alphaproteobacteria; order Rhizobiales; family Xanthobacteraceae; genus Afipia. The sequence continues at coordinate 9,020 of CALRLJ020000054.1, forward strand.
CTCCAGCTTGTTTGTTTTTGTTCGCACGGCGGCGAACCGTGCGGACGTCATGCCGGGACACTAGCCCGTCCGGCGAAGTGCTGGCAATTTGCGCAAACGGGAGGCCACTATGCGATGGACGTTTTATTGTCCGGGGCTGGCCTTCGCCCCATACCAGGGCGAGGCATCGATGCGCGCAGGGCGTAATGCTGGTCCGCGACCACAAGGCAGCGCATGACGAATCACAACCTCAATCTCAGTTCGCGAAAGCTCCCGAAAAGGCTGTTCGCGACGATCCGTCCCGCATGATGTTCGCAGCGTCTAACGCACGGCCTGCAAATCGCAGGTGAGAGAGTTAGCCGGGCTTCTCGCCGCAGCAAATGCGAATAGTGCCTGCTATGCCTATGTTTTTGTACATTCTCGCGTTCCGGAACGGTGTCGCCGCGACGGCTTTTGTCGGTCGGATGCAGGGATCGAGATGTCCGGATTAACCCGAAAGCGTGGCATTTCCGCCGCAAACCGGGCTTTCAGCCGCACCCTGCGCGATGTTACAACCCGCGCGCGCGGACGTGGCGGAATTGGTAGACGCAAGGGACTTAAAATCCCTCGATGGCAACGTCGTGCGGGTTCGATTCCCGCCGTCCGCACCAGTGGTTGGCAGGATACGAACGTGTTTCTTAAAGCTATCGGATGCGCTGCATTACTCGCCCCAAATCTCTTGCCAACTCTCGCGTTTGCTCAGGTCGGTGAATCGGGCTGGTCGCCTGCGCTGATCTGCCAGGCCAGTGTTCAATCCTACTTCTCGTTAAAGCAACCGCCGCGCCAGATCGACGAGAGCTGGGGCTGGCTGATCTTCAAAAGTTCGCTGGGCGGGGTTTATGACTGTCAGGTGCGCGGCAATTTCATTGCCCTGAAATGGAAAAGCCATAACGGGACCATGAGCAACAGCAACACTCAGATTGATGCGGCCGGGGCTGTGTTAACTGTTCGCCCCGGCGGTACAAGCCAGTGGCGATTTCGCCGCGCTGCAGATGGATATGGTTTGTTAAGCGAGGGCAAGTCTCGTTAAAAGGATAAGTCTCGTTAAATACGGGCGGCGCGGGGATTACCCCACGCGGGGTTGCCTATCGAAGGACTGGCTATGGACAAGAAAGCGCTGCGCGAAGAAACCGAGCGCCTCGTCCGCGAGGCGATGGAGCGCAAGTCCCTCGTCGTCAAGCAGGGCAACACGCGCTTCGAGGCCATGTGCGGCAAGTGCGGCAAGGCCAACCGCGTTCTGGCGGAGAAGGGCACCAAGCGCGCGACGTTCACCTGCAAGGAGTGCGGTCAGAAGCAAGAGACGCTCTGACCCGCCATTGTTTTTTGCGCGACCACAAATTCAACACGAAGTCCCGTAACACGACGCTTATGACAGACCGGCGGATGATCGAAGATTTGAATGGCGGCGACACCGCGCGGCGGCAGGCCGGTGGGCTGCGTGCTGCGGTGAGTTTCGCTATGCTGGGCGCGCTCGCGATCGGCCTTGGTGCCTGCGCGAGCGGCGGCGGATCGTCGACCTTCGGGTCGAGTGTGTTTGTCGATCCGTCCAAATACGATCTCTACAATTGCCAGCAGCTTCATACGGCACGCACGGTGTCCAACAACCGCGTGATCGAACTCGAAGGATTGATGGCCAAGGCTGAAAGCGGAGCAGGGGGAACGCTGGTCTCGGGTCTGGCCTATCAGACCGACTATCGTTCGGAGCGCGCGCAGCGCGATGCCATCGATCAAAAGCTCGCCAGCAACAATTGCGGTGCAGAACCGCCGCCGCCCGCCGCTCCGGTCACCCCGCCAAAAAGCAAGCGCCGCCACTGATCAGGGCATCTGCCAGTCGTAGATCCAGTCTTGCTTCGACAGCAGCCGCGATCCGCCGAGCAGCCTGATGACCTGATCGCGCGCGAAGCCGACTGGCCCGCCGAGATGATAGGTCTGGCCGTTTTTGCGGGCCGTGCGCTGGATGCGCGTGACACGCGGCGCGCGCAGGCTGGCATATTGGGCAAACGCCGCCGTTGGATTTGCTGGCGATGCTTCGAGGCATTTCGCGATCACCGCGGCATCCTCGATCGCCGTGCCCGCGCCTTGCGCCGCAAACGGCAACATGGCGTGGGAGGCGTCGCCCAAAAGCGCAATCGGTCCCTTGTTCCAGACGCCGCCATCGCACATCGCGAACAGCGCCCATTTGCGCCAGCTATCGACCGCGCCGATCATCATGCGCGCGGCAATCGGCCAATGCGGATCGGCGAAATGATTTGCGATCTCCACCACATCGCCGGGTTCGCTCCAGCCCGGCCTGTTCCATTTGCCCGAGACGATGGCGACCATGTTGATGCGCTGTCCGCCCGACATCGGATAGGCGACCAGATGCGCGTTCGTTCCCATCCAGAGCTGCACGCGTTGCGTCATGAATCCGCGCGGCAATTGCGTCGCATCGACGGTGCCGCGCCAGGCGATGCTGCCGGTGAATTGCGGCTGCGCTTCGGGGAAGGTCTGGTGGCGGACGCTGGACCAGACGCCGTCAGCGCCGATGAGCGCTAAGGCCTGCTCCTGCATGCGTTCGGTCACACGCCGCTGAACGACGGTGACGCCTTTCGGATAGACGGCGACATCCTCGAACTGCGCGCCGAGCCGCAGGTCGATGTCGGGATGTTTTGTAACGCGAGCTAGCAAAGCGGATTGCAGATCGGCCCGGCGAACGATCCAGTAGGGCGCGCCGTAACGAAGGGTGGCTGCTTCGCCGAGCGGGATCCGGCCGATCTCCTTGGCCGTGCGCGCGGTCATGATGCTGATCGACTCGGGCGCGATCACATGCGGCGCGAGATGCGGCTCGAGGCCGAGATCGATCAGGATGCGGCTGGCATTGGGCGACAGTTGCAGGCCTGCGCCGGCTTCCTGAAGTTTCTCGGTGCGCTCGAGCACGATGACGCGAAAGCCGCGCGCGGCCAGCGCCAGCGCAGCCGTCAGTCCGCCAATGCCCGCACCAGCAACAACGATGGTGCGCGAGGCGGCCACAGGGCTTTCAGGCGACCTTGTCTTTCAGCACGCATTCCGGAGGGCGTGCCTCGCCAGCCTTGAGATCGGCGGCGTAGCGATACAGCGTCGAGCAATAGGGGCAGATGATCTCGTTGTCGTCGCCGAGGTCGAGAAACACATGCGGGTGGTCGAACGGCGGATTGGCCCCGACGCACATGAATTCCCGCGAGCCGATTTCGATGATGGCCACGCCGGCATCGTTATGGAAATGAGGGACGACGTGATCGGCCATAGCAATCCTACCTTAAGTCCTGGTTCGCGAGTTCTGGGTCGCAAGTTCTGGTTAGAAAGTCCCGGTACGCATGCATGTAGAAAGCCCGACGGAACGCCGTCGCTGCTTTGCAGCATACCGAGCGATATAACTTATTCCTAGATAGTGGCGCCGGATTCGTCCATTCGCCCCGGACGTCAGCGTGTGAATTCGACACAATCCTGCCGTCTTGGGAAAGCCCTCCTTTCGGAGGGGAGGTTGTGTCCGAAAAACGGCACACCATGTCATCGGCAAGTCACGGTGCAAGTCACGCTGATCGAACCGGCGGGGTCCGGAAAGGTTATCGATTGCAATGAAAACAACCTGGCGCATTGGCTTTGGCCTCGCAGGCGCAGTCGCTTCGGCGGCGGCATTTGCTGTGGTGTGGCCGCGTGCGCATGACGCCGCAATGTTACTGCTGGCTCAGGACGATCCGGCGCGATTGTCCGACATTCAGATCGGTTCCGCCCTGCGAGATAACGACGCGGCGCTGGGGCAGGGTGTCGCGCAGGCGCTCGACGCCAACGATGCCGATCTGGCGAAAAGCTTCACGGATCTGGCGCAGGACAAGGGCGTGGCGTTGCCGTCCGGCGTGACCGAGCGGGTCGATGCTGCGGTTGTCGACGAGAATTCCACTGCGAGCGTGGCCAAGCGCTTTGCCACCGGCCTTGTGACCGGCGAGGCGGATGATGTAGCGAGCCTTTCCGGCACCGTCGCGGGCGACCTGTTCGTGTTCGGCGACATCCGCGATGTGATCCGCGAAGGCAAGCGGTTGGCCATGGGCGAGAATGCCGATCAACTGGTGCTCGGTCTTGCCAGTGTCGGCCTTCTGGTGACGGCGGCGACCTATGTTTCGGTCGGCGGTGCCACGCCGGTGCGTGCCGGTCTGTCGATGGTGAAGGATGCGCGCAAGGTCGGACGGCTCGGCGCAGGCCTGACCGAATGGGCGGGACGCTCGGCGCGCGGCGTGGTCGATGCGCCGATGTTGCAGAAGGCGGTGGCGGACGCCTCTCTG
>CALRLJ020000055.1:0-13297 GCA_943368635.1 Sediminibacterium ginsengisoli
TCAGGATCGCTTGGGATTCGGCTTTCGAACACCAGTTCGACAAGACGTCAGAGCGGCGGATCGAATCTGCAGCCAGTGAGACGAGGAGAGTCGCTGTCTGAGGCCGAAACAGTGCTTCGGGCAGTCAAACGATAACAAGGGGAGGATAGTATGAAAATCTTTGGACGAGCGATGCTTGCGGCCGCTGCGCTTGCGGCCCTGTCTTTCGGTGCGCGGCCTGCGGCTGCGGTCGATCTGACCATGTATTATCCGGTCGCAGTTGGCGGCCCGGTGACCAAGATCATCGACGACATGGTGGAGCGTTTCCAAAAGGAAAACGCCGACATCAAGGTGACTGCCGTTTACGCGGGCAACTATACCGATACGATGACCAAGGCGATGACGGCGATGAAGGGCGGACAGCCGCCGCAGCTCTCGGTGCTGCTCTCGACCGACGTGTTCACGCTGATGGATGAAAACGCCATCGTGCCGATGGACGGCCTTGTCGCCGATAAGTCGTGGTTCAAGGAATTCTACCCGGCGTTCATGGCGAACGGGCAGGTTGACGGCAAGACGTGGAGCATTCCGTTCCAGCGTTCGACCATTGTGCTGTACTGGAACAAGGATGCCTTCAAGGAGGCCGGCCTCGACCCGGAGAAAGCACCAGCGAGCTGGGACGAGATGGCTGCGATGGCCAAGAAGCTTGTGAAGAAGGATTCAGCGGGTAACACCACGCGATGGGGTGTCGAGATTCCAAGCACAGGCTACGCCTACTGGATGCTGCAGGCGCTGGCGATCGAGAACGGTCAAAAGCTGATGAACGAGCCGGGCAACGAAGTCTATCTCACCGCGCCGAAGACCGTCGGAGCGCTGGACTATTGGGTGGATCTGTCGCGGAAGCATGACGTCATGCCCAAGGGCACCGTCGATTGGGCAACGCTGCGCACGGACTTCCTCGAAGGCAAGACTGCGATGATGTGGCACACGACTGGCAACCTGACTGCCGTGAAAGCCGGCGCCAAGTTCAATTTCGGCGTGGCTATGTTGCCGGCCAAGGAACGTCGCGGCTCGCCGACCGGTGGCGGCAGCTTCTACATCTTCAAGAGCGCGTCACCTGAACAGCAGAAAGCGGCTGTGAAGTTTATTCAGTGGATGACGGCTCCTGAGCGGGCAGCTGAATGGAGCATCAAGACGGGGTATGTTGCGGTGTCTCCGGCGGCATACAAGACCCCGGCGATGGAAGCCTATGCGAAGGATTTTCCAGCAGCTCTCGTCGCGCGCGATCAGCTTGAACACGCGGTGCCGGAATTATCGGTTCACGAGAATGGCCGCATCTACAAGTTCGTCGGCGATGCCGTGCAGGCCGCAGTGACTGGCACACAGAAGCCCTCGGAAGCGCTTGCTGCCGCCCAGCAGCAGGCCGACCGCGTGCTGCGCGCTTACAAGTAACGAACAGGCCGGGTGGCGATCCGTCGCCGCCCGGCCCAAAATTCGATGACAGATCAAGTCGCCACAACGTCAGTTGCAGCACGCAGGCCGAGGTCGCATGCGTGGTGGAACGCTGTGAACGCGTGGCTGCTGCTGTTGCCGGCAGCCGTGTTGCTGGTTGCATTCACGCATTACCCCATTCTCGCGACCATCCGGCATTCGTTCTTCATCACCCGCCGGAACGGCACGGAAGTCTTCGTCGGCCTCGATAGCTATCGGTCGATGGCTGCCGATCCGATTTTCTGGAAGGCGCTGGTCAACAATTTCTGGTTCGCGCTGGGGACCATTCCGACGTCGATTGCTTTGGCGTTATTGATGGCGATCTGGGTCAATCGCAACATGCGGGGTCGCGGCTTTCTGCGTCTTGCCTTTTTCACGCCGACTGTGTTGCCGATGATCGCCGTCGCGAACATCTGGCTGTTCTTCTATACGCCTGATTACGGATTGCTCGACCAGTTGCGTGGGGCGTTTGGGCTTGCGGGCTGGAACTGGCTCGGCGATCCCAGCACGGTGATGAGCTGTCTTGTGGTGATGGTGATCTGGAAGGAGGCCGGCTTCTTCATGATCTTCTATCTGGCGGCACTTCAGCAGTTGTCGCCTGACCTTGAAGAAGCAGCTTCGGTCGAAGGCGCGAGCCGCTGGTATACCTTCCGCCGGATTACCTTCCCATTGCTGATGCCGACAACTCTGTTTGTCGCGATCAACGCGGTGATCAATTCATTCAAACTGGTCGATCATCTGGTCATCATGACCAAGGGCGGTCCCAACAACGCAAGCACGCTGCTGCTTTATTATATTTATGAGGTGGCCTTTACATTTCAGGATTCTGCCTATGCGGCGACCCTGACGGTGGTGCTGTTGATCCTGCTGAGCGCGGTTGCGCTGATTAAGTTCGGCTATCTCGATCGCAGGATTCATTATCAATGAACGCCCGCACCCATCCTTTTGAAGCTGTTGCCGCGTGGCTGCTGGCATTGCTGTGGCTCGCGCCGCTGGCCTACGCATTCTGGAGCGCGCTGCATCCGGCAGCTTATGCAACGTCGTTCAGCCTTTCCGCGCCATGGACGCTGGAAAATTTTTCACGCGCCTGGAATCAGGCTCCATTCGGGCGATACTATATCAACACCGTCGTGCTGGTTGTCATCATCCTGATCGGTCAGCTTGTGCTCTCAACTCTGGCTGCCTACGCCTTCGCGCGTTTCACATTCCGCGGCAGCGGAATCGCATTCGCGCTCGTGTTGCTGCAGCTCATGATTATGCCGGATGTGCTGATCGTTGAGAACTATCGCATGATCGGAAAACTCGGTTTGCTCGACACCATCCCGGCTATTGCGCTGCCTTATCTGGCAAGCGCCTTCGGCATCTTTCTGTTGCGGCAGACGTTCAAGAGCGTTCCGCAGGAACTGGTCGAGGCAGCTCGTGTGGAAGGCGCAGGGCCGCTGCAGATCCTCTGGAAGGTCTATGTGCCGCTGGCACGGCCGACTTATGTGGCTTTCGGCCTCGTGTCGGTCAGCTATCACTGGAATAATTTCCTGTGGCCGCTGATTGTGACGAATTCTGTGGAAAGCCGCCCGCTCACGGTAGGTCTTGCGGTGTTCGGTGCGCCTGAGACCGGTGTGGACTGGTCGATCATCACGGCTGCGACGGTGATGACCATGGCACCGCTGCTGATAGCGTTTCTGCTGTTCCAGCGGCAGTTCGTGCAATCCTTCATGCGCGCAGGCATTCGCTGATGCGGCTGCTGACATGGAATATTCAGTACGGTAAGGGCTGCGATGGCGTGACCGATCTGTCGCGGATCGTGTCCACGGCAAGGAAGCTGGTTGACGCTGACGTCTACTGTTTTCAGGAAGTCTCCGACAATTTTGTCAAACTCGCCGAGGATGCCGATCAAAGCGCCCAACTGGCGTCCCTGCTGCCGGGATATGTACCGATATTTCGCCCGGCAATAGAAACGGTCGATAGCGACGGGAAAATCCATCGGTTCGGCAACATGACATTGTCGCGGTTGCCGGTGCTGCAGGTTTCAAACCACTTATTGCCGTGGCCGGGTGCCGGCGATGTCCGAAGCATGCGGCGTCACGCGCTCGATGTGACGGTTCAAACCGCGTTCGGTGCGTTGCGCATCGTCAACACCCATCTGGAGTATCATTCGGCAGATCAGCGCGAAGCGCAGATCGCCCGACTGCTCGATCTGCAGGAAGAGGCGTCCACAAGTTCCAAGGCGGGCGGCTCCCACAACGAGCCCTACGCTGCCCAGACGCTCGCTGCCTCAAGCCTGCTCTGCGGTGATTTCAATTTCGATGTCTCGGATTCTCAGCACGCGCTGATTGATGAATCGAGCCGTCCGGGGTTGAACTATCGCGATGCCTGGCCGATCTGCCATCCCGGTCGACCGCACGCGTTGACCTGTGGGCTATATGATAAGGCGCAGTGGTCGGATGGACCGGATTGCCGCGACTTCATCTTCACGACCGAAGATCTGAGCGACCGGATTCGCCGTATCGAGGTGGACGCCAAGACCGCGGCATCGGACCACCAGCCGATCTTTATTGAACTCGCGGACTGACGCAGGGGTAAGGCGCACTCGCGACGTTTGAGGCTTTAGCCATTTGATGCCGCTCCTCCAAAAGCCTGGTCCGAGGGTGGATTTTGTTCAATCATTGCACAAAGATGTCTCCCCAAGGGACGCGAAGGGAGGCTAAACTAGCTTTCGGATTGTACCGCGTAGGGTCGTTGATATGGCGATTTCCGAGGGCGACAGGCATCAGATGTTGCTGCCACGCTATCAAGCGCCCGCTTTGGATGTCGAAGGCATCGCAGAGATGTTGCGCCGTCGGGCGGGATTTATTGCGGCGGTGACGCTTGCGTGCGCCGGTATCTGTCTTGGCTGGATATTGCTGTCGGCTCCCAAGTATGTCGCATCCGGCCGGGTTTTGCTCGATCTGCCGGGTGCCAGGGTTGCTGCTGGTGGCGCTCCGTCAGAGGATGCCGGTGCGATCGGCATTGAAAACCAGATCTACGTCATGACGTCGCGCAGTGTTTACGACCGGGTCATCGCGCGGGAAAATCTCGAAACTGATCTGCTCTTTGGAGGCAGGTCGAGAGGCATTCTCTCCGCGCTTCTGGCTGGTGTCGGCCTCGGCCACGCGGCCGATTCCCACGCGATGGCATTGCGTCAGCTCGACCGTGCCATCAGCATTGTGCGCAATCCCGGCTCGCACACCGTCGATGTCAATGTCGTCACGCCGGACCGCGATACATCCGCACGGATCGCCAATGCTGTGATGGACGGCTACGTCGAGGAACAGGCGTATGCGGGCGGGCAAGCGCCAGCAGGTGCGGCTGGACCTTTAAGCGCACGATTGGAGACGCTTCAGGCCCGCTTGCGCGATGCCGAGCAGCGTTACGAGTTGTTTCGCAGCGGACATCGGACGACTATCGCAAGCGGTTCGGCTGAAAAGAAAGTGAGTGAGCTTTCCGGTCAGACGAATGCAGCGGAGGTCAAAATTAGCGAGCTGCGTTCGACTCTTGGTCAGCTTCAGCGAGCCAGAAAGACTTTGGACGCCGGAGGAATTCCCGGTGCGGTTCGTGGAGGAGAAATAGGTACGCTCGAAAATCGCTATGCCGCAGCAAGGCGATTTGAGCGCGACCTGTCCGAAACGCTTGGCCCCCGTCATCCAGACCTCGTGATTGCCAGGATGGAAGCCGCCGATGCAAAGCGCCGGCTGGATCAGTCAATCCGCGACACTATTCAATCAACCACGGCAGAACTGGAAGCGGCGCGCTCGGTTGCGACCCAGCTCAAGAGCCGCTTTGAAGCGTCAAAGCAGGATCTGGCGAAATCGAGCGAAGCTGCCGGTCGTCTCAAAGAACTTGAGCGCGATGTTGCAGCAAGCCAGGCAGCATATCAGGCCGTTCTGGCACGATCCCGCGATTCTGGCGGACAATTGCGATCGGACATTTCGAATGCGCGGATACTCAGCCGCGCAACCGCGCCGCTCGAGTCCAGCGGCGCTTTTCCTGTTGGCGTGCTGCTCGCCGGTTTGCTGCTCGGGCTGGGCCTTGGCATCAGCCTTGCGTGGTTGCTGGAACTGATGGATGAGGAAAAGGCGGCTGCTGCATCCAAATCGGGTGCGGCCGGCCCGACGCAGTGAGACGCGTGCATCAGACAGCCAGAGACAGTTGAACGAAGCCTGCAGCCTGAAGCGAATGTGCGGCGGGCGGCTGAATGCTATCGACGGACCGAGCAGCGTGGATTGCTTCCGGCAGCTTGTTCAGCGGAACGGGCCGAGCGAACAAATATCCCTGACCCTTTTCGCAACCTTCGTCAGCCAGAAAGCGCCATTGTGCGGCTGTTTCAATGCCCTCCGCGAGCACGGGAATGCCAAGGCTTTTGCCAAGCGCCAGAACGGTACGAACGATCGCCCCCGCTGCAGCGTCGCTCGGCAAACGCCTTACGAACGACTGGTCGAGCTTGATCTTGTCGAATGGAAAGGAATGCAACATGGCAAGCGACGAATATCCCGTGCCGAAATCGTCAAGCGCCACAGATATGCCCATCGACTTCAGCTTACGCAGAATATGCAAGCCGTGATTGGTGTCGGTCATCAGCGTGGACTCGGTCACCTCGATCTCAAGTCGCGATGACGATAGTCCGGTTTCCAGCAAGATGCTCCAGATCCTTTCAGCGAGGTCTTCCCGGCTGAACTGAATCGGCGAGAGGTTGACGGCCACGGTGCCGGGAATTTTTCCCGCAGCGGCATCACGGCAGGCGGTTTGCAGAGCCCATTCACCCATGGGAATGATGGCCTCTGTTTCTTCGGCGAGTGGGATGAACTCCGCCGGAGACACCATTCCGCGCACCGGATGCCTCCAGCGCATCAGCGCTTCGGCACCGCAGATTGCGCCGTCGGTAAGTGACGTCTGAAGCTGATAGTGAAGTTCGAGCTCGTTGCGTTCGGCGGAATTCTGCAGATCACGCGCAAGTGCGCGCCGCGCCCGTGCCGCATCGTCCATTTCCCGATGGTACTTGCATATTGTCCCACGCTGCTTGCTTTTGCCCCGGTGCATGGCGAGCTTGGCGTTGCTGAGAAGCTGGTCGCGTTCAGGCGTGTCGGTTGGGAAGATCGCAAAGCCGATGGATGCGGTGAGTACAACCGGTTGTCCATGCACCTGAAAGGGTGTCTGGAAAACCTGGGCGATCCGTCCGGCAAAGTCCTCGGCATCTTCGGGATGATTGCCCGATACCCGAAGTCCAAGAAATTCATCGCCGCTCTGACGCGCCAGAAATTCTCCGGGGCCGACCAGTTGGCGCATGCGCTCCGCAACCTCGATCAGCAGCAGATCGCCTGCGCTGTGCCCGAACACGTCGTTGACGTCCTTGAACCCGTCGAGATCAATCGAAAACGCGGCGACCTTGTGCGCCTGCTCGTGGGCATCCGCAATGTCAAATGCCAGCCGTTCGTTGAATGCGATGCGGTTCGGCAATCCGGTCATTGTGTCATTGAACGAGAGTTGATGGATGCGGTCCGCCGATTCTGTGCGCGAACGGAGATCGATGATGTAAGAGGAGAAGCCGCTACCCATAACCAGCAGGACGGCGCTGAACACGCCAACGCCAAGCATCCTCGCGGGCATGAGCTCCGGTGACAAAAGGATCGAACTATCCGGCGCGAGGCTGAGCGAGTTGCTCAATGTGTAATGCATCACGCAGATCATGAATGTCATGACGATCGCAGCGCCGTGGCGGCAGTAACGTGTCACCGGCCGGTTGGCACGGTTGACGGACAGGGCGCTCAGGCCCAGGCCGAGAACGAGCGTCGCCGCCAGCCCATATGAATTCCATGAGATGGTCCCGCCGATTTGCCACGCATTTAGCCCGACATAATGCATGGCCAAAATGCCGACACCCATCACAAGGCCGCCCAGTTCGGGCGCAAGTTGAGGGGTGTGGCGGCTGCCGATTTCAAATCCGAGGAGGCAAGCGATGATGGCGATCAGGAGCGCTCCCGCAATCGGCCCGAGTCCGAAAGCGCTTGCCTGCATCGGCGCCAGAGCGAGGATGGAAATAAATGTCGATGCCCAAAGCGCCGCGCCGGTGCCGACCGATGCCATGAACAGCCAGCCATAACGTGTCGGGCCTTCGGTCGCTCGGGCGCGTGCGAAATGCCGCATCCCAACCCAGGTTCCGAACAGACACACGGCTCCGGCCACAGCAATGAGCGTGTGGTGGTAGAAGAGCAAAAAGGTGCTGTCCTGCGGCATTGTTCTGTTTGACCCCGGCCGCGACCGTAGCGGGGTCAGCATTAATGCTGGGTATGGCGGCCTCAATACACCACCGAAACGCGCGCACTTCGCGATTTAGCGTTGAGAGACGGTAACCTCAGCCACCAGCGATCGGTGGCATTTACGATGCGTTAATGACGAAGGGGCTTGCCGGACGTCTTCCGCGTGTGCGCCAGCCGGTTGCGATGAGAACTATCGCCCTTTGAAGTTGCCGGCGCGGCGTTCTGCCGTGGCCTTGATGCCTTCCTGGAAGTCCTCGGTTTCGCGCAGCCGCGTCTGTTCGGCGAGCTCGTGATCGGTTTGCGCCTTCACGCGCTCTGCAAGCCCAGCACGCATCGTGGCGCGCGTCGACATCAAGCCAAGCGGTGAATTCTCGGCAATCTCGTGCGCGAGCTTGAATGCTTCAGCGCGCACTTGATCCTGCGGCACCAGCACGTTCGCCAGACCCATGTTGAAAGCCTCTTCGCCGGTGACGCGGCGGCTGGTGTAGAACATCAGCGCAGCGTTATTCTTTCCGATCACCTCTGGAAGCGTCACGGTCAGTCCGAAGCCGGGATGAAATCCAAGCTTGGTGAAATTTGCGGCGAAGCGTGTTTCGGGGCAGGCGACGCGGAAATCCGCCGAGACTGCAAGACCAAGCCCGCCACCGATGGCCGCACCCTGAACGGCGGCTATGATCGGCTTCTTGTTGCTGAAGATGCGGACAGCTTCGAGATAGAGATCACCGGTAGTGCCGTCCCCGGAGGCAGCGTCTCCGTCAAAGCCTGCTGGCCGGTTGAAGTTTGCACCGGCGCAAAATGCCTTGCCTTGCGAGGCCAGCACCACGGCACGACTGTCCATATCGTTGTCGATCTCCCCGAGCGCGTCGGCGATCTGGCGGATCAGGGAGAGGTCGAAAAAATTCAGCGGCGGCCGGCGAATTTCGATCAGCGTGACGTGACCATGTTTCTCGACGCCGATATCGGTGAATCCGCTCATTTGTGTTCCTCGTTCGATGTTTGTTGTTTTTTCAACGCAACCCAAGTCCGCGCGCAATAATGCCGCGTAAGACTTCGGTCGTGCCGCCCTGAATCGTGAGTTTTGGCGCGATTTTGATGGCGAAAGCGAGCTGGTCTTCCAGCGTGTGATGATTCGAAGCGTCGGCATCGATAAAGGCGGCAAGATCGCGCACGCGATGCGGAAGCTGCTGCTCCCAGATGGTGCCGATGTCCTTGACGATCGAGGCCTCGACGACCGGTTCCTTGCCGGCCTGCAGCATCCCCGCCACCGACACAGACATGCGGCGCATGGTGTGAAGCTGTGCAACCAGCCGGCCGATGCCTTCCGCGCCACGCGTGTCGGGCTTCGCCCCAAGCGCGCGGACGAGTTCGGTCAGCACATAATATGTCTCTAGAAAACGCTCCGGTCCGCTGCGTTCATAGGCAAGCTCGCTGGTGGCCTGCTTCCAGGCACCGTCGATCTCCCCAAGCACATGATCGTCCGGCATGAAGGCGTCCTGAAACACGACCTCGTTGAACTCCTTCAACCCGCTGATCTGCGCAATCGGATTGACGGTGATGCCCGGCGTTTTCATGTCGACCAGAAATTGCGTCAGGCCGTGGCGGCGGTTTTCCTTGGTCGGCGGCGACGTGCGGAAGATCGCCAGCATGTAATCGGCCATGTGGGCCGAGGTGGTCCAGATCTTGGTGCCGTTGATCAACCAGCCACCGTCGGTCTTGGTCGCCTTTGTCTTGGCGGCGAACAGATCGGAGCCGGAATTCGGCTCGCTCATGCCGATCGCGAAACAGACCTCGCCGCGGCAGATCCGCGGCACGATGTCCATCTTGATCCGCTCGTTGGCGTATTTGAGCAGCACCGGACCGCTCTGGCGGTCGGCCACGAAGAAACGGCGGGTCGGTGCATTGGCGACGCGCATTTCCTCGGTGACGACATAGCGTTCGAGAAATGTTCGCTCGTGCCCGCCGTATTGCTTCGGCCAGGTCATGCCGATCCAACCGCGTTCGCCGACCCGGCGGCTGAAGTCCGGAACGTCGGTGTCCTCGCGCTGCGGTTCATGCGGATTGAAGGTGCCGGCGGTGATCTCCTCTGCGAGGAATGCGCGCACCTCGCGCCGAAGCGTCTCGCATTCTTCCGGCAAACGGATCTGGTCGAAACGAAGCGCTGCGGTCATCTCATGGTCCTCGAAAACTCGATTGTGATCTGATTACCGCGACGCGACCAGCGGCCACAGTTCATCTGCGCCGCGGGCAGCGACAAACTTGCCGAGTTCGGTGGCCCAATAGCTCTCGTGACCGAAATCGTCGCGCCATCCCAACGCGCGCAATGTATACCGATGCAGGATGTGCTCCATCGAGAACCCGATGGCGCCATGCACCTGATGCGCGATAGCGGTACCTTTCTCGGCGGCTTCCGCACAGCGGACCTTGGCCGACGAAACCTCCAGGAACACCGCGTCGTCGAAGGACGTGCTGTTCGCGACGGCGTCAGCGGCCGATCCTGCGGCGGCAACGGCAGCAGCAACTTCGCCTGCGAGCCGCGCGAGGTTGTGCTGCACGGCCTGAAACTTTGAGATCTGCTTTTCGAACGCCACGCGCTCGTTCGAATAGCGCACGGTGATCTCGAGCATGGTTTCCAGCGCGCCTGCAATCTGGAGACTGCGGACTGTTGCGCCCATGAGCATCAACGACGCAAGTGTCGTGCCCGTTGGCGCCGGTTTTGATGACAGAGGCTTGACGTTGTCGAGCGTCACAGTGTTCGACGCGTCGTTGCCGAGGCTCTCTCCAGCTTCAATCCGGCAGGCTGAGGCATCGACCAGCGCAATGGAATATCCCTTCGCGCTTTGGGCGATCACCGCAATATGCGTTGCCTCAGATGCGAAGGGGACGCCGCGAGCCCGTCCGCTGAGCGTACCGTCAGTATTGATGGCGATGCGATCCTGCGGACGCGCCGGGGCAACTGTCATTCGACCGCCGGGGGAGGGAAGGCCCGCCTGCGCAAGCAGCCATCCTGCGAGCATCGTTTCGAGCAGCGGAACGGGCACTGCGAATCTTCCCGCTGAAGCCGCAAGCGCAAAGCCATCCGCGAGGCTCGCGCCTGAGCCGTCGCAATCTTCGGGAACCCAGGCCAGCGGCAATCCAGCATCGGTTAGCGCGGCCCACAATGGCGTCTTCCAGCCGTCATTTGCAGCGCTGTTGATGGTTTGTACGTCTGCAAGATCCGCAAAAATCCGCTCTGCTGACTCCGCAACAATATTCTCGCTCACGCTAAACGCCTTTTCCAATTGTCCGGAGGGGCCGGTCGTCGACCGTCATAATTCTGCGCATTCTTTCGCCCAGCCGTCCAGCCGGGACACATTTTTTGCAACGCAACGTGCGTCGATTTCGGATGCCCGGCGCGACTGAAAGTCGTAGCGCGACAACGCCGGAACGCTATCTCGTCGCTCCGAACGGTGTCAAATCAGATCGGTTTTTCAGAAATGGGATGGTGGAGGCTGGTCAAGCCTTTGGAGCAGGCCGCCGAAGTTCAGCGACCTCGCGTCTCAGCGCGAGTTTCTCCGTAAAATTTTTGGTTACATCGCGCAGAATGGCAACCGTTCCGGTTGGCAAACCGTGTTCATCGCGCAGCATTGCAATTGTGAATTCCACAGAAATGCGTTGACCGCTCTTGGTCAAGGCCGGAACCGACAGCAGATCTCCGGCGCCGTAGCGGCTCTCACCGGTCGTCATTGTATGCTGGTATCCAGCCCAATGCCGCGCCCTCAGATTCTCGGGAATAATAAAATCGAGCGGCTGCCCCATGGCTTCATCGGATGAGAAGCCAAAAATTCGCACCGCACCGGGATTCCAGAAAGTGACAACGCCGTCACGGTCGGTTGCGATAATGGCGTCTGACGCGGATGCCAGCAGTGCATCGCTAAGACCGGCAGGGGGTGCGATCATCCCTTTTTATCCCGTTGCACATTAGGCGAAGCAGGCGGGGCTGCTTCGCCGGGAGATGCGTCGGCTGATTGCTCCGTGCGAATGTTTCCGGGCCAGCATGGAGAGGCGGTGCTTTTCCGGATCATGCGGGCGAGGTCAGATTCCTCACCGGATGGGGTTCGATACATCATGGGTCCGTTGCTCTGGGGAGTTCGTGATCCTCATCCGGAAGTGCGGATTGGCAAGCGATAAATAGTGGCTGGACGTATCGAGAAACCGGATACATCGGCGCTGCATAGAGAATGATTACTGTTTTATCCGCTTGCCCGGCTTTGCTGCGGCTTTGCTTTTCGCTGCTGAACTGGCCAGCCGATGCATGATGTGGATCGCGTTCGCGATCACCTCGCGCTCGCTATCGATAGGATAGACGACATAGGCAGGCACGGAAAACTCAGGTGCGCGGGCGACAATGTGCAACCGCTTCGCCGCGAGATGAGGGAGAACGATTCGCATCGGGAAATAGCCGGACCCGCCGTTTTTCATGAGGTGCTGCAACCCCAGCCAGCCGATGTTGGCGGTGAGCGAAGGACTGCCGAAACTCGGAAAACAAGCGCTGTGCCGGGCGTAGAACTCCGGACCCCAATCCACATACACATATCCGGCCTGGGGTTCGGGCGCGTTCTTCGCGCTGGTTGACACCATCACCAGGCGTTCGTCGAACAGTTGCTCAACTTTCAGGCCGGGCCGGCTTTGCGGCGTGTACATAACGCCGATATCGATCCGGCCCTCGATAAGCCCCTGCATGATTTCCGGTTCAAG
This sequence comes from Sediminibacterium ginsengisoli, assembly GCA_943368635.1. Lineage (GTDB taxonomy): Bacteria > Pseudomonadota > Alphaproteobacteria > Rhizobiales > Xanthobacteraceae > Afipia. The sequence goes on from CALRLJ020000055.1 coordinate 12,492, forward strand.
GCCGCTTTCGGCTCGAATGGAGATAGTGGGTGACGTTTTCTGCATCAGCGGCAGCCAACTCAGCAGGAATTCTTCCCACAAGCCGATGCGGCCGCCGATGACAAGCGTCCCGCTAAAGCCATCGGGGATACCGATGTCATGGCGTGCTTGCGCCACGGTCCGGACCAGCGCAGTCGCATGTTTTTGAAACTGGCGACCAGCGGGCGTCAGTGTGGTTCCCGCCTTGTTACGCACGAACAGGACACAGCTGAGGAGATTTTCGAGCGTATGGATTCGCGTGCTGACGGTCGATTGGCTCACATGGAGCCGCTCGGCAGCACTGATGAAGTTGCCCGCCTCGACGACCGTCAGAAAGGTTCTGGCCAGTTCGGTATCCATCGTTCGCCCTTATATCTGGATATTCGATATTAACCCATGATACTATGTCATTGTCAAAATGATTGCTGCGGTTCAAAATCTTCTGATCGTCGGCGATGTTGTCGCACCCGGCGACGCGAAGCTTTAAAAATTCAACGGCAATGCATGCCACGCATGCGTTGCCACGGTGCATCGCCATAAACGGCGAAGGATGCTCTTTCGCTTCTGCGGCAAGAGCGGTACGATCACGGTATGCCGGCGAGGGCCGGTCTGCTCATTCACCGATCGCGCGATCGATTTCATCAATACCTACGCAAGAACGCGGTAGTTAAGGGAAACGTCATGACCAATCGTATGCAGTTCTACATCGACGGTAGCTGGGTTGATCCCGCCGTGAAGAAATCCATTCCAGTCGTCAATCCGGCGACCGAAGAAGCGATCTATGACAT
>CALRLJ020000056.1:0-13270 GCA_943368635.1 Sediminibacterium ginsengisoli
TGACTGCCAGTTCCGGCCGCAAAGAAGGTGTTTGACGATGTCGATTGCCGCAGAACGCAAAGCGGAAGTCATCAAGAAGAATGCAACCAAGACCGGTGACACCGGTTCGCCTGAGGTTCAGGTCGCGATCCTGTCGGAACGCATCGCCAACCTCACCGAGCACTTCAAGACCCACGGCAAGGATAACCATTCCCGCCGCGGCCTGTTGAAGCTGGTGTCGACGCGCCGTTCGCTTCTCGACTATGTGAAGCGGAAGGACGAAGCGCGCTACAAGTCGCTTCTCGAGAAGCACAACATTCGCCGCTAAGAAATCCACGCGCGCAATCTTGCGCGCGTTTTCGCATGGTGCGTTGAAATCGCCATGCGGCGTGTCCAGCAGCAATCCGGCAGCTGGGCGATAACGGGTAAGATGCCCGTACCATCGGAAGGATGGACGCCATTCGAAATTCAAAGACCATGGCAGGATCGCCGGACGCTGACGTCGCATTTGCGAAACGATCAGCGTCTCGCAATCTTGCGCATGGTTTTTGTGTTTCAGGCGTCCGTTCTTTTGTGAACCCATGAAAGACAATGACAATGTTTAAACCTCATTCAGTCGAGATCGACTGGGGTGGACGCCCCCTCAAGCTTGAAACCGGCAAGATCGCCCGTCAGGCCGACGGTGCCGTGATCGCCACCTACGGCGAGACCATCGTTCTGGCCACCGTGGTTGCCGCGAAGTCCGCCCGCGACGGCATCGACTTCCTGCCGCTCACCGTCGACTATCAGGAAAAGACCTACGCTGCGGGGCGCATTCCCGGCGGCTACTTCAAGCGCGAAGGCCGTCCGACCGAGAAGGAAACGCTGGTTTCCCGCCTGATCGACCGCCCGATCCGTCCGCTGTTCGCCGACGGCTGGCGCAACGAAACCCAGGTTATCGTGACGGTTCTGTCGCACGACATGGAAAACGATCCGGACATTCTGGCGCTGGTTGCCTCGTCGGCAGCACTGACCATTTCCGGCGCGCCGTTCATGGGCCCGATCGGCGCAGCCCGCGTCGGCTTCATCAACGATGAATACGTTCTCAACCCGACGCTGGACGAGATGGCCGACACCAATCTCGATCTCGTGGTCGCAGGCACCGGCGATGCCGTGCTGATGGTTGAATCGGAAGCCAAGGAACTGAACGAAGACGTCATGCTCGGCGCCGTGATGTTCGGTCATCGCCACTTCCAGCCGGTCATCAAGGCGATCATCGAACTGGCCGAGAAGGCCGCGAAGGAGCCGCGCGAGGTCAAGACCGACGACAACAGCGCCATCGACACCGAAATGCGCAGCGTCGGCGAAGCCGAACTGCGCACCGCCTACGCTATTCCGATCAAGCAGGACCGCTACGCTGCGGTCGGCGCTGTGAAGAAGAAGGTCATGGACCATTTCTTCCCGGAAGGTCAGGAGCCGAAGTTCGACAAGCTGCGCGTTGGCGGCGTGTTCAAGGAACTGGAAGCGAACGTCGTTCGCAACAACATCCTGGACACCGGCAAGCGCATCGACGGCCGCGACTCCAAGACGGTCCGCCCGATCATCGCCGAAGTCGGCGTGCTGCCTCGTGCCCACGGCTCGGCGCTGTTCACCCGCGGCGAAACCCAGGCGCTGGTGGTCACCACCCTCGGCACCGGCGAAGACGAGCAGTACATCGACTCGCTGTCAGGCACATACAAAGAGCGCTTCCTGCTGCATTACAACTTTCCTCCCTACTCGGTCGGCGAAACCGGCCGTCTCGGGGGCACCAAGCGTCGTGAAATCGGCCACGGCAAGCTCGCCTGGCGCGCGCTGCATCCGGTTCTCCCGGCTGCGCACGAATTCCCGTACACGCTGCGCGTCGTCTCGGAAATCACCGAGTCGAACGGCTCGTCCTCGATGGCTTCGGTCTGCGGTGCATCGCTCGCACTGATGGATGCCGGCGTGCCGTTGAAGCGTCCGACCGCAGGCATCGCGATGGGCCTCATTCTTGAGGGCAAGCGCTTTGCGGTTCTGTCCGACATTCTCGGCGACGAGGATCATCTCGGCGACATGGACTTCAAGGTGGCTGGTACCGAGACCGGTATCACGTCGCTGCAGATGGACATCAAGATCGCCGGCATCACCGAAGAGATCATGAAGATCGCCCTCGCTCAGGCGAAGGACGGCCGCATTCATATCCTCGGCGAAATGGCCAAGGCATTGACCAATGCCCGCGCCGAGCTCGGCGAACATGCTCCGCGCATCGAAGTGCTGCAGATTCCGACCGACAAGATCCGTGACGTGATCGGCACCGGCGGCAAGATCATTCGCGAAATCGTCGAAAAGACCGGCGCGAAGATCAACATCGAAGACGACGGCACCGTGAAGGTCGCGTCCGCGAATGGCGAGTCCATCCGCGCGGCGATCAAGTGGATCAAGTCGATCACCTCCGATCCGGAAGTCGGCCAGATCTATGACGGCACCATCGTCAAGGTCATGGAGTTCGGCGCGTTCGTGAACTTCTTCGGACCGAAGGACGGTCTGGTTCACATCAGCCAGCTCGCCGCCAACCGCGTGCAGAAGACCTCCGACGTCGTCAAGGAAGGCGACAAGGTCAAGGTCAAGCTGCTCGGGCTGGACGACCGCGGCAAGGTTCGCCTGTCGATGAAGGTTGTCGATCAGGAGACCGGCGAAGACCTCGAAGCCAAGCAGAAGGCCGAAGGCGTCTCCGCAGCAGAGTAATCTGCTTCAAAATATCGTGTGACGAAAAGGGCGGCTTTTAGCCGCCCTTTTTTATGGGCAATGTTCAGAGCGGTTTGAAGCCGGTCGGGCACAATGACGCATCTGGCGCGTTTGGTTCCGGCAAACCCATTTCAAGACCTCTGGAGGAATGTCATGCCCTCGATCTCACGCCGCAATCTCTTTCTCGCGGCCACCGGCATTGCCGCTGTCGCAGCCTCGCCGCGCATCGTGTTCGCTCAGGCTGCAGCACCCGCAGCTGGCCCGTTCACGCTTCCGGCCCTCACCTATGCGGCAAATGCGCTCGAACCGCATATCGACGCCAGGACCATGGAAATTCATCACGACAAGCATCACGCCGCTTATGTCGCGAACATGAACACCGCCGCCAAGACCCATCCGCAACTCGCATCGGCTCCGGTCGAGACGGTTCTGGAAAAAATCAGCACGCTCGGCGACGACATCAGGACCACGGTGCGCAACAATCTTGGCGGTCACGCCAACCACACCATGTTCTGGCAGATCATGGGACCGAACGGCGGCAAACCGGCTGGCGATGTACTGACCGCGATCGACAAGGATCTCGGCGGTCTCGAAAAATTCCAGACCGACTTCAACGCGGCAGGCGGACGGCAGTTCGGCTCGGGCTGGGTGTTCGTCATCGTCGACAAAAGCGGCAAGCTCTCCATCGAGACGCGCCCCAATCAGGATTCGCCGATCATGGACGGCAAGCGCGTATTGATGGGCAACGACGTCTGGGAGCACGCCTACTATCTGAACTACCAGAACCGCCGCCCGGATTATCTCAAGGCGTGGTGGAATACGGTGAACTGGGCGAAGATTTCCGAGCGCTACGCCGCGGCGAAGGCCGGTACCCTCACGATCTAGCGCCCCTTTCGCGATTGAATCCGGTCTAACGTCCATACATTCGCAGCTGATTGAGAAGGTTCTCGATCAGAAAATCTGATCGATGGGTAAATTAAAATCGATTGGACCTGATGTTGGAATTCTTCCAAAGTGCTGCCGGGATCGGCTGGTCAGACGATGCTGATCGAGCGCGATGCGGCAGCGATAGCGCGCCCAAATATTCCTGAATTCCAAGAATCACAAACAATCGGAGAAAATCATGGACGCGAAAACCGACGACAAGGGCGCCGGCAAATGCCCGGTGAACCACGGCAAAGGCGGTCACCGCAACCGCGACTGGTGGCCGGAGCATCTCGATATCGGCGTGCTGCATTCCAATGCGCCAGCCGCCGATCCGATGGGCGAAGCGTTCGACTACGCCAAGGAATTCAAGTCGCTCGATCTGAACGCCCTGATCAAGGATCTGCATGCCTTGATGACCGACTCGCAGCCATGGTGGCCGGCCGACTTCGGCCATTACGGCGGTCTTTTTATCCGCCTCGCATGGCACAGCGCGGGCACCTATCGCACCACTGACGGCCGTGGCGGCGCAGGCGCAGGCCAGCAGCGCTTCGCACCGCTGAACTCATGGCCGGACAACGTCAATCTCGACAAGGCGCGCCGCTTGCTGTGGCCGATCAAGCAAAAATACGGCAAGAAAATCTCGTGGGCCGATCTTTATGTTCTGGTCGGTAACGTCGCCCTCGAGTCGATGGGCTTCAAGACGTTCGGTTTCGCCGGCGGCCGCGCCGACGTGTGGGAGCCGGAAGAGCTTTACTGGGGGCCTGAAGGCACCTGGCTCGGCGACGAACGCTACAGCGGCGAACGCGAATTGGCCGAGCCGCTCGGCGCGGTGCAAATGGGCCTGATCTACGTCAACCCGGAAGGGCCGAACGGCAAGCCCGATGCGCTCGCTTCGGCGCGCGACATTCGCGAGACCTTCTTCCGCATGGCGATGAACGACGAAGAGACCGTCGCGCTGATCGCCGGCGGTCACACCTTCGGCAAGACGCACGGCGCGGGCGATCCGTCGTTCGTCGGCATCGATCCGGAAGGCAGCGCCATCGAGGCCCAGGGCCTCGGCTGGCACAGCAAGCATGGCACCGGTATGGGTGGCGACGCCATCGGCAGCGGTCTGGAAGTCACCTGGACGCAGACGCCGACGAAGTGGAGCAACTTCTTTTTCGACAATCTGTTCAAGTACGAATGGGAACTGACCAAGAGTCCGGGCGGCGCACAACAGTGGGTCGCAAAGAACGCCGAAGCGATCATTCCGGATGCGCATGATCCGTCGAAGAAGCATCTGCCGACCATGCTGACGTCGGACCTCGCACTGCGCTTCGATCCGGCTTACGAGAAAATCTCGCGCCGCTTCTATGAACATCCGGATCAGTTCGCGGATGCGTTCGCACGCGCCTGGTTCAAGCTGACCCACCGCGACATGGGTCCGATCGTCCGTTATCTCGGCCCGCTGGTGCCGAAGGAAACCCTGATCTGGCAAGATCCGATCCCGGCTGCGGATCATCCGCCAATCGGCGACAAGGATATCGCGGACCTGAAGACGAAGATCCTGTCGTCCGGTTTGACGGTCTCCCAGCTTGTTTCGACGGCCTGGGCGTCGGCTTCAACATTCCGCGGTTCCGACAAGCGCGGTGGCGCGAACGGCGCGCGTGTTCGCCTGAGTCCGCAGAAGGACTGGGAGGTCAATCAGCCGGCTGAACTCAAGACCGTCCTTGCCAAGCTCGAAGCAATCCAGAAGGAAGCCGGCAAGAAAGTCTCGCTCGCCGACCTGATTGTTCTGGGCGGCTCCGCTGCGGTGGAAAAAGCCGCGAAGGATGCCGGCGTCGATCTGAAGGTCTCGTTCACGCCGGGCCGCATGGACGCGTCTCAGGAGCAGACCGATGTCGAGTCATTTGCACCGCTCGAGCCGCGCGCTGATGCATTCCGCAACTACATCAGCGGCAAGCAGCAGTTCATGACGGCCGAGGAAGCCATGGTCGACAAGGCGCAGTTGATGAAACTGACCGGCCCGGAGATGACGGTGCTCGTCGGCGGCTTGCGCGTCCTCGGCGCGAATACCGCGCAGTCAAAGCACGGCGTATTCACCCAGCAGTCCGGGAAGCTGACGAACGACTTCTTCGTCAATCTGCTCGACATGAACACGGAGTGGCAGGCGACCGGCGACAATCTCTACGAGGGCCGCGACCGCAAGACGAAGGCGGTCAAGTGGACCGCAACCCGCGTCGATCTGATCTTCGGTTCGCACTCCCAGCTCCGCGCCTTCGCCGAAGTTTACGCCAGCTCGGATGCGAAGGAGAAGTTCGTCAAGGACTTCGTCGCCGCATGGACCAAGGTTATGAATGCCGACCGGTTCGATCTGGCCTGATCTCATGGGATGCTGCTTCAAGACAACTTGAAGTCGCTCTGTCGAACGAAGCCCTCACGGTTCTCCGTGAGGGCTTTTTTCGTGACCAGTGTTTTGCCGCGCAAAGATAGACACACTTATTCCGCCGGAATCGTCTATCAAGGTGCCTGCAAAATTCCGGAGGAACAACAATGATGAAACTTTACTGGTCGCCACGTTCGCGCTCGTTCTCCGGCCTTTGGCTGATGGAAGAAACCGGCCAGCCTTACGAGCGGGTGCTGACGGACATTTCCACCGGCGCGCAGAAGACGCCCGAATTTCTCGCGGTCAATCCGATGGGCAAGGTGCCCGCGCTGAAGGACGGCGACGTATCGATCGCGGAGGCCTCCGCAATCTGCGCCTATGTCGCAGAGCGCTATCCGGATGCGAAGCTCGCACCGCCCGTGGGCGATCCGCGCCGGGCAAAATATTTGCAATGGCTGTTTTTCTCGCCGGGCTGCATCGAGCCTGCGATCATCCAGATTTTCACCAAGATCGATGTGCCGACCTCGACCGCGGCTTGGGGCAGCGCCAGCCAGGTGTTCGACGTACTCGACGCAACGCTGGAAAAAGGACCGTACCTGCTCGGCGACATGTTCTCCGCCGCAGACATCATGATCTGCTCGGGACTGAACTTCGCGGTGAAGGTTTTCAAGATGGTGCCGACGCGGCCATCGTTCGACCGCTACATCGATGCCTGCTCGGCGCGTCCGGCGTTTCAGCGCGCTACAACGCTCGCGGCGGGGTGACCTGGTTCATTCCGGAACGACGCGCGGATCGACGTCCTTGGTGTAATCGACGCCCGCGATGCCAAACCCGAACAGACGCAGGAACTGGCTGCGGTATTCTTCGAGGTCCGCCAGTTCACCAAGCGTCTCGGTGGACAGCAGCGGCCATCGGCGCGACACCTCGGCTTGAACCTTCGGCGACAACTCCCAGTCGTCGACCCGGATGCGCTGTTCATCATCGATCTCGGTATTCTTGCCGAGACGGGTCCGAAACAGACGGTCGATCTGTTCGATACAGCCTTCATGAAGCCCGAGCTGCTTCATGACCTTGAACAAGACGGTTCCGTAAAGCGGCACCACCGGAATGGCGGAGCTTGCCTGCGTGACCACAGCTTTCAGGGCCACAACACGCGCGGCATCCGGTCCAAGCCTTTTGCGGATCGCCTCCGCCTTTTGGTCGAGATCGAGCTTGGCGCGGCCCAGCGTGCCTTTCCAGTAAATCGGCCAGGTCAATTCGCTGCCGATATACGTGTAGTTGAGTGTTTGAAAGCCCGGCGCCAAAACACCGGCGTCCGCGAGCTGGTCGATCCAGCGCTTCCAGTCATCACCGCCCATCACCGCGACTGTCGCGGTCGTCTCTTCCTCGGTCGCCGGCGCCAGCCCCGTCTCGAAGACTTCGCCTGTCTCCGTGTTGAGCGTTTTGATTTCAACGCGATCGCCGAGCGGCTTGATCGCCGAGCGATAGGTCTTGCCTGTCACCGGATCGGTCCGGACCGGTGCGGCCATGCTGTAAACCAGCAGGTCCAGTTGTCCGAATTTCTCGCGCACTTGTTCGATGAAGTTTTTTTTCAGTTCATCGGAAAACGCGTCGCCCTCCAGCGTAACGGGGGATCGCCCGATCTTCCGCGCCTCGATCTCGAAAGCACGATTGTTGTACCATCCGGCGCTGCCGGTCCGCGTCGCCGTGGGCTCGCGCTCCAGAGATACGCCGATGGTATCCGCGCCGCCCGCGAAGGTGGTGACGATGCGGCTCGCAAGACCGTAGCCCGTCGAGCATCCTAGCACCGCAACGCGCTTCGGGCCGTCTTGAATCGGACCGTGGCCAAGGACGTAGGACATCTGCTCCCGGACGTTTGCAGCGCAGCCGACAGGATGCGCCGTGGTGCAGATGAACCCTCGCACGCGCGGTTCGATAATCATGCAAAACCCATTTCAAATTGTTGCAATGTCTCCACTCGCTTTATGCCGATATGCCGGGCCAGCGAGCAGAGATAACGGACATCAAGCATCCAGCCGCTTGAACACCAGCGTGGCGTTGGTGCCGCCGAAGCCGAACGAGTTCGAGAGCACCGCGCCGATTTTCGCGCCGTCGATCCGCTTGCGCACAATCGGCATGTCGGCAAAGACCGGGTCCAGCTCGGTGATGTTCGCGCTTTCGCAGATGAAACCGTTGTTCATCATCAAAAGCGAGTAGATCGCCTCCTGAACGCCCGTCGCGCCGAGCGAGTGTCCGGTCAGCGACTTGGTCGCCGAAATCGGCGGGCACTTGTCGCCGGTGCCGAACACGCTGCGGATGGCATTGATTTCCGGCGGATCGCCAGCCGGCGTCGAGGTCGCATGCGGATTGATGTAATCGATCTTGGTGTTGACGGTCGCCATCGCCATTTTCATGCAACGCTCCGCGCCTTCACCCGACGGGGCCACCATGTCGTAGCCATCGGAGGTCGCACCGTAACCGACGATCTCGCCGTAAATGCGCGCGCCGCGCGCCTTGGCGTGTTCAAGCTCTTCGAGAACCACAACGCCCGCGCCGCCGGCGATCACGAAACCATCGCGGCTGACGTCATAGGCGCGCGACGCCGTCGCGGGCTTGTCGTTGTACTTCGACGACATGGCGCCCATGGCGTCGAACAGCACCGAGAGCGACCAGTCGAGTTCTTCGCAGCCGCCCGCAAAGATCACATCCTGCTTGCCGATCTGGATGGTCTCGTAAGCATTGCCGATGCAGTGGTTCGACGTGGCGCAAGCCGACGAGATCGAATAGTTGACGCCCTTGATCTTGAACCAGGTCGCAAGCGTTGCGGATGCGGTGGACGACATTGCCTTCGGCACCGCGAACGGTCCGACACGTTTCGGTCCCTTGCTGCGGGTGATGTCAGCAGCCTCGACGATGGTGCGGGCGGACGGGCCGCCCGAGCCCATGATGATGCCGGTGCGTTCGTTGGATACTTCAGAGGCTTCGAGGCCTGAGTCCTGGATCGCCTGCTCCATCGCGATGTGATTCCACGCCGCACCCTCGCCCAAAAACCGCATCGCACGGCGATCGATCACATCGGCAGGATTGAGCGTCGGTGCGCCCTGAACCTGCGAACGGAAGCCGAGCTTTGCATATTCTTCAGCGCGCGTAATGCCGGGCTTTGCCTCGTAGAGACTCGCAAGCACCTCCTGAGTGTTGTTTCCGATGGAAGAGACAATGCCCATCCCCGTGACCACAACTCGCCGCATGATCCCTCGCCCTTAGTTGCTGCGCTTTGACGTCTGCGCCTTCGACTGCCCCAGCCGGTACTTAAGTCCGGCCATTCCGAAGCTCAATCCTTGTGAGCCGATCAACCCTGCATCACGTTCCCGGCTGCAATGCGGCACCCGGCGGAAGCAGGCCAACTTTCAATTCCTTGGCGCGATAGAAAATCTCGCCATCGGCCGAAAGCGTACCGTCGGCAATACCGAGCCAGAGCTTCGAGCGCATCACGCGCTTCATGTCGATAGTGTACACGACCTTGGTGACATTCGGCAGAACCTGACCGGCGAACTTGAGTTCGTTCAAGCCCAGTGCGCGGCCGCGGCCGGGTCCACCGGACCAGCCGAGAAAAAAGCCGACCATCTGCCACAGCGCATCGAGGCCGAGGCAGCCCGGCATCACCGGATCGCCTTTGAAATGGCAGCCGAAAAACCAGAGATCCGGCTTCACATCGAGCTCGGCGCGGATCAGGCCCTTGCCGTATTCGCCGCCGGTTTCGGTGATCTCGGTGATTCGGTCGAACATCAGCATCGGCGGCAGCGGCAGCTGGGCGTTGCCCGCTCCAAACAGCTCGCCCCGGCCACAGGCCAGGAGCTCTTCGTAAGAGTAGCTGTTCTGGCGGTCTTTCATCTCGATCCCTTATTTTGACATGCCGGTCCTGCGGCAACCCTGCCGGACCTCTAACATAGGCTTACCGAGGGTCAAAGTAGCCGTAACAGCCCGATTCAAGGCCCTTTTTACCCCAGAATACCGCCCGCCAGTTGCGAAAAACTTGCATGTAACTGCATCCTTTCCTATAGTCAGGCCAACAGTCCTTTCCAGCGGGCAGGCGCATGCTGTCCCAATGCGTACGAGTGATCTGATGAATGACGTTGTAATCACCGAGAGCAAGCGCGACGAGCCGCTTGGCCACCATGGTCACGCGCCGGCGCTCACCGGGTGTCCGTGGCATGACGTCAACGAAATGTTGCAATCGGTCGGCCTGCGCCCGACCCGTCAGCGCATGGCGCTGGGCTGGCTGCTGTTCGGCAAGGGCGGACGCCACCTGACCGCGGAAATGCTCTACGAGGAAGCGACCCATGCCAAGGTGCCGGTTTCGCTTGCGACCGTTTACAACACGCTCAACCAGCTGACCGAGGCAGGCCTGCTGCGTCAGGTCAGCGTCGATGGCACCAAGACCTATTTCGACACCAACACCAGCGCGCATCATCACTTCTACATGGAAGGCAACCACGAGCTGGTCGATATTCCAGACCCAAATCTCGTGCTGCAAAAGATGCCGGACGTGCCGGAAGGCTACGAAATCAGCCGCATCGACATGGTCGTGCGCCTGCGCAAGAAGCGCTGAAACCAGTTTTCACGGTCTTGAAATTGCCGGGCCTTGCCCGGCAATTTTCTTTTGGACGTCAGTTCACCTTCTCGTCGGCATAAACGCCCCAGAGCCGCTGCTGCTCGATCCAGCCGTCGAAGCCGGTGCCGGCGACACGGCACCAGCCGTCGTTGCAGCGCTTCACGGTGGCGACGACGCCGGCCTGAAGCCTGGCTGAAATCGCGCTGCTTGCATCGGCGCTGTCGCGAATCGGCGCAAGGTCGCCCTTGTTCTTCATGGTGACCACCGCGGTACGCCTGCCCGACAGCAGCGAATGGTAGACCCAGCCCTCCGCGCCTTCCGAATCGCGCACCCGCCGCCAGTTCTCGAACTCGGCGGTGATTTCCACCGGCAGCCCGGAGCGGGTGTAGATCCAGGTGACGTCCTGATCCTTGGTGGGACCGGCGCGGACATTGACGTGGTCGGACTTCAGGCTGACGTAGCGCGGCACCGGCAGGCCGCTCGCCGTGGTCACGGCATCCTTGTCCTTGGCTGCGAGACCTGTCGCGCATGACGCGGCCCAGAGCGCACATCCCACCGCAAGCGACGCAAAATTTCGAGCAAATCCCATAACAACGTATCCTTCGCGCGGTCCCCACTGCCGCTCCCCTGCCGTCCGCAATGCCTGCGGCATTCCTGCCCAGCCAACCGCACTTTCAGGAACCTTTAGAGGGTCTTGGAGACCCGCAACGCCCTTGGGTTCTTGTCTTGGCGCGGCCTTCTGCTAGAGAGGGACCATGGGCCAAACGCCTGAAAAGCTGCGAAAAGCTCACCGGACCGGCAACGAATTCCTACCTTCGAACAGGCCGGTTAATGTGAACTGAACGGCCGGGCGAAACTGTCCGGAAACAGGGATTCGGCTCAACATCGAAGGGCTTCTGGAAGAATGGTTGCGGGTAAGAAAAAGCCTCTGGTGGTGGTCACGCGAAAGCTGCCCGACAGCACAGAAACGCGCATGCGCGAGCTTTTCGACACCCGGCTCAATCTCGACGACACCCCGATGACCCGCGAGCAGCTCGCCGAGGCGGTCCGCACCGCCGATATTCTGGTGCCGACCGTGTCGGACGTGATCTCCGCCGAGCTTCTCAGCCAGCCGGACATCCGCCTCAAGCTGATTGCGAATTTTGGCAACGGCGTCGACAACATCGATGTGGCTGCGGCGATTGCGCGCGGCATCATGGTGACCAACACGCCAAAAGTTCTCACCGAAGACACCGCCGACATGACCATGGCGCTGCTTCTGGCGGTGCCGCGGCGCCTGATCGAAGGCTCGCTGATTCTCACCGAGGGCAAGGACTGGCCGGGCTGGTCGCCGACCTGGATGCTGGGCCACCGCATCGGCGGCAAACGCCTCGGCATCATCGGCATGGGCCGCATCGGACAGGCGCTCGCCCGCCGCGCTCATGCCTTTGGATTGCAGATCCACTACCACAACCGCCGTCCGGTCGCGCCGCAGATCGAGGAAGAATTGGGCGCAACCTACTGGGACAGCCTCGACCAGATGCTGACGCGGATGGATTTCATCTCGGTGAATTGCCCGCATACGCCGGCGACGTTCCATCTGCTGTCGGCGCGGCGGCTGAAACTCATTCGCAAGGACGCCTACGTCATCAACACCGCGCGCGGCGAAGTGATCGACGAGGCGACGCTGACCAAGCTGATCGAGGATGGCGAGATCGCAGGTGCCGCTCTCGACGTGTTCGAGAACGAGCCTGCGGTGAATCCGAAACTGGTGCGGCTGGCGAAAGCCGGCAAGGTCGTGCTGCTGCCGCATATGGGCTCGGCTACCATCGAGGGCCGCGTCGAGATGGGCGAGAAGGTGATGATCAACATCCGCACCTTCCTCGACGGCCACAAGCCGCCGGACCGCGTGCTGCCGGGCGTGGCGTAACTCGCGCGTCGTCTAGCGATGCGCCGACAGATCCATGATCGTTGGCGTGTCGCCGTTCAGCGGATTTGAAGGATCGCGCGCATAGCGCAAGGTCTCGAACCGCATCGCGCGGGCATCGATCATCACCAGCCGTCCCACAAGGCTTTCGCCGAAGCCGACGATCTCGCGGATCGCCTCCAGCGCCATCATCGAGCCGAGGACGCCGGCGAGTGCCCCGAGCACGCCCGCTTCCTCGCAGGTCGGCGTGGTGCCGGGCGGCGGCGCTTCCGGAAACAGGCAGCGATAGGTCGGATTTTTGTTTCCGTTGGAGTCCAGACCATGCGCGCGAATGGTGGTCAGCGAGGCATCGAACACGCCGAGCGCGCCGGCTATCAATGTCTTTTTCGCCAGATAGCAGGCGTCCGATACCAGATAGCGCGTGGTGAAATTGTCGGAGCCGTCGACGACCACGTCGTAGCCGCCGATCAGATCCAGCGCATTGGCCGCATTCAGCCGCACTGCGTGGGTGCGTAACGTCACATGCGGATTGAGCGCGCGAATTCTGTCGCCCGCGCTGTCCACCTTCGGTCGGCCGACATCCGGCGTTGCGTGAATGATCTGGCGTTGCAGGTTGGACAGGGACACCGCGTCGTCATCGACCACCCCGAGGGTGCCGATGCCCGCCGCCGCCAGATACATCAGGGCGGGCGCGCCGAGACCGCCCGCGCCGACCGCCAGCACGCGCGACGCCTTCAGC
>CALRLJ020000057.1:0-13221 GCA_943368635.1 Sediminibacterium ginsengisoli
TCGATAATCTCGATGGCGTTCAGCGCCAGATCGACCATGCGCGTTCCCATCGCGGCGTTGGCCATCGACTGCGTGTGGGCACTTAACGAATCGATCTGCGCGGTGAGTTCCTTTTGCAGTTGTTCGGAAATCAGCCCGACATTGGCGGCGATCTCGCGCACTTCGGCGGCGACTACGGAAAATCCGCGGCCGTGCGGACCGGCGCGCGCACTTTCGATCATCGCATTCAATGCGAGCATGCGAAGCGAGCCGGTCACGCGCTGGATGCCGCTGATCTTGTCGGCTGCGCTGGTGCGCAGGTCGTTGGTCAATTCGATAAGTTCTGAAATGGATACGGTGTGTTCGCCGCCAGCATTCGGGCCGGCTGGCATTGTTTTTGGAAGCGCCATTGCTCACCACGGATTGCTTCACGAGCGGAAGCTGTGCCGGGCCGGCGTCATTGCCGGACCGAATCGCTTTTGTGCGACGCGTCAATGATGAACGATCTTCATATAAGTACAATCGCGTATTCTATAAATTATTCATTAATTTCAATTAGTTATACGATATTTGTGCTACTTTTCTATGCTTTTGGACTCAAGTTTAGGCAGGATTCGCGCGTTCACGAATTTCGCTGGCGCGCGCAATCGGAACAGCCTCGTTGCGACCACGCGGCGGCGGGTGTTGTACCGGACCGACGCCTTTCAATTGTGCGGCGTCGTTGGGTGCATCTCGTTCAGGATTTTTGTCCCTGCATGCCGCTTAAATGACGACGCTAACGTGCGACAAACCGGCGCCACCAAAAACGCATTCGCAATCGCGGTCATGTTGCACCTGCGCGCGCCCTATGTTAGCAAAACCGCGATTTTGGGCTGCCGGGCATGTCGCTCCGGCCGAAAATCGAAGTCCCGCTTGAATTCCAAGGACTTGGATCGCTTGGTGTCGTGCCTGACACCGGTCTCGCAGCGATGGTCTTTTCCTTGGGCATTCGACAGCTAGAAGAGATATTTGTGGCAGCTGAAGATCCCTCTGTATCTGGCGTGTCCGGCCGTTATGCGACGGCCCTTTTTGAGCTGGCGCGCGACCAGAAATCCGTCGATGCCGTGAAGGCGGATCTCGACAAGTTCTCCGCCATGCTGGCCGATAGCCCCGACCTTCTCAGGCTGGTGCGCAGCCCGGTGTTCACCGCCGACGCCCAGGCGAAGGCGCTTGCCGCCGTGCTGACCAAGGCCGGCATCAACGGTATCGCCGCGAATTTCCTCAAAGTCCTGACCGCCAATCGCCGGCTGTTCGCCGTGGCCGATGTCATCAGGGCGTTCCGCGCACTGGTCGCCAAGTTCAAGGGCGAGGCCACCGCGGAAGTCATCGTCGCTGAAAAGCTCAGCGACACCAATCTCGACGCTCTCAAGGCCGCGCTGAAATCAGTGTCGGGCAAGGACGTCGATCTCAACGTGAAGATCGATCCGTCGATCATCGGCGGGCTTGTCGTCAAGCTCGGCAGCCGCATGATCGACAGCTCGCTTCGCACCAAACTCAATTCGATCAAGCACGCGATGAAAGAGGCAGGCTGATGGACATCCGCGCCGCGGAAATTTCCGCAATCCTCAAGGACCAGATCAAGAATTTCGGCCAGGAAGCCGAAGTCTCTGAAGTCGGTCAGGTTCTCTCGGTCGGCGACGGCATTGCCCGCGTCTATGGACTGGACAACGTTCAGGCCGGCGAAATGGTCGAGTTCGAGAACGGCACGCGCGGCATGGCGCTGAACCTTGAAAGCGACAACGTCGGCATCGTGATTTTCGGCGCCGACCGCGAGATCAAGGAAGGTCAGACCGTTAAGCGCACCCGCGCCATCGTCGATACGCCAGTCGGCAAGGGACTTCTGGGCCGCGTCGTCGATGCGCTCGGCAATCCGATCGACGGCAAGGGTCCGATCCAGGCGACCGAACGCAAGCGCGTCGACGTCAAGGCACCCGGCATCATTCCACGCAAGTCGGTGCACGAGCCGATGGCGACCGGCCTCAAGGCGATCGACGCCCTGATCCCCGTCGGCCGCGGTCAGCGCGAGCTGATCATCGGCGACCGTCAGACCGGCAAGACCGCAATCGCGCTCGACACCATCCTGAACCAGAAGCCGCTCAACGTTGCGGGCGCGCCGGAAGGCCAGAAGCTGTATTGCGTGTACGTCGCAATCGGTCAGAAGCGTTCGACCGTCGCGCAGTTCGTGAAGGTGCTCGAAGAGCAGGGCGCGCTGGAATATTCCATCGTCGTCGCCGCAACCGCCTCCGATCCTGCGCCGATGCAGTATCTCGCGCCGTTCACCGGCTGCACCATGGGCGAGTACTTCCGCGATAACGGCATGCACGCCGTCATCATCTATGACGATTTGTCCAAGCAGGCCGTCGCCTATCGCCAGATGTCGCTGCTGCTGCGCCGCCCGCCGGGCCGCGAAGCCTATCCCGGCGACGTGTTCTATCTGCATTCGCGTCTGCTCGAACGCGCTGCGAAGCTCAATGACGAACAGGGCAACGGTTCGCTGACCGCTCTCCCGGTCATTGAAACCCAGGCCAACGACGTGTCGGCCTACATTCCGACCAACGTGATTTCGATTACCGACGGTCAGATCTTCTTGGAAACCGATCTGTTCTTCCAGGGCATCCGTCCTGCGGTGAACGTCGGCCTGTCGGTGTCGCGCGTCGGATCGTCGGCGCAGACCAAGGCGATGAAGAAGGTCGCCGGCAAGATCAAGGGCGAGCTCGCACAGTATCGCGAAATGGCTGCGTTTGCGCAGTTCGGCTCCGACCTCGACGCTTCGACCCAGCGCCTTCTGGCGCGCGGCTCGCGCCTCACCGAACTCCTGAAGCAGCCGCAGTTCTCGCCGCTGAAGATGGAAGAGCAGGTCGTGGTGATTTACGCCGGCGTTAACGGCTATCTCGACGGAATTCCGGTCGCGAAGGTTCGCGCGTTTGAAGACGGCCTGCTGTCGCTGCTGCGCGGCAAGCATGTGGATCTGCTGAACGCGATCCGCGACTCGAAGGATCTGTCGGACGACAGCGCCGGAAAGCTCAAGGGCGTGGTCGAAGCTTACGCCAAGACGTTCGCTTAAAAGATCGTCGCCGCGCCGGATTATTCGTGCGCGGCGAAACTGGGGTTTGCGGTCCGGCGTGAAGCTGGATCGTCAGGGTGAGATAAAGAATGGCGTCTCTTAAGGACATGCGTGTCCGCATCGCCTCGACCAAGGCGACGCAGAAGATCACCAAGGCCATGCAGATGGTTGCGGCGTCGAAGTTGCGCCGTGCCCAGACTGCGGCCGAAGCCGCGCGTCCCTATGCCGAGCTCATGGACGCGGTGATCAGCAATATCGCGGGTGCTGCAGCCGGCTCCGGTTCCGCGCCGGCGCTGCTGTCGGGCACCGGCAACGACAAGGTTCATCTGCTGCTGGTTTGCACCGGCGAACGCGGCCTGTCGGGCGCGTTCAACTCGTCCATCGTGCGCCTCGCCCGGGAGCGGGCTTTGTCGCTGATGAGCCAGGGCAAAGAGGTCAAGTTCTTCTGCGTTGGACGCAAGGGCTACGAACAACTCCGCCGCCAGTTCGACAAGCAGATCGTCGGCAACGTCGAACTGCGCTCGGTGAAGGTGCTCGGTTTCAAGAATGCCGAAGACATCGCCAAGAAGATCGTTGCGATGTTCGACGCGGGCGAGTTCGACGTCTGCACACTGTTCTACTCGCGCTTCAAGTCGGTGATCGCGCAAATCCCGACCGCCCAGCAGATCATCCCGCTGGTGCTCGAAGAAAAAGAAGCCGCCGGCGGCGCGGCTGCGATTTACGACTACGAGCCTGCCGAAGACGAAATTCTCTCAAGCCTGCTGCCGCGCAATCTTGCGGTGCAGGTTTTCCGTGCGCTGCTCGAAAACAACGCGTCGTTCTACGGCGCGCAGATGAGCGCGATGGACAACGCGACCCGTAACGCCGGCGACATGATCCGCAAGCAGACGCTGATCTACAACCGCACCCGCCAGGCGATGATTACCAAGGAACTGATCGAAATCATCTCCGGCGCCGAGGCCATCTAGGCCGACCGCCGCATAGACCGAGTTTTAAGGAGAATATCCCATGGCATCACCCGCCAACCAGACCGGACGCATTGCACAGGTTATCGGCGCCGTCGTCGACGTGAAGTTCGACGGCTATCTCCCGGCCATTCTCAACGCGATTGAGACCACCAACCAGGGCAATCGCCTTGTGCTGGAAGTCGCGCAGCATCTCGGTGAATCCACCGTGCGCGCAATCGCGATGGACACCACCGAAGGTCTGGTGCGCGGTCAGGAAGTGAAAGACACCGGCGCACCGATCACGGTGCCGGTCGGAGCCGGAACGCTCGGCCGCATCATGAACGTCATCGGCGAGCCGGTTGACGAGCAGGGCCCTGTGAAGGCGGAAACCACCCGCGCGATCCATCAGGAAGCGCCGCTTTACACCGACCAGTCGACCGAGGCTGAAATTCTCGTCACCGGCATCAAGGTTGTCGATTTGCTCGCGCCTTATGCAAAGGGCGGCAAGATCGGCCTGTTCGGCGGCGCCGGCGTCGGAAAGACCGTTCTCATTCAGGAACTGATCAACAACGTCGCCAAGGCGCACGGCGGCTACTCGGTGTTCGCCGGTGTCGGCGAGCGTACCCGCGAAGGCAACGACCTCTATCACGAGTTCATCGAATCCGGCGTCAACAAGAAGGGCGGCGGCGAAGGCTCGAAGTGCGCTCTCGTGTACGGCCAGATGAACGAGCCTCCGGGCGCACGTGCCCGCGTCGGCCTCACCGGCCTGACTGTCGCCGAGCACTTCCGCGATCAGGGCCAGGACGTGCTGTTCTTCGTCGACAACATCTTCCGCTTCACGCAGGCGGGTTCGGAAGTGTCGGCTCTGCTCGGACGCATTCCGTCTGCGGTGGGTTACCAGCCGACGCTCGCCACCGACATGGGCGCGCTGCAGGAACGCATCACCACCACTCACAAGGGTTCGATCACCTCGGTGCAGGCCATTTACGTTCCGGCCGACGACTTGACCGACCCGGCACCGGCAACGTCGTTCGCCCACTTGGACGCGACGACCGTGCTCAACCGCGCGATCTCTGAAAAGGGCATCTATCCTGCGGTGGATCCGCTGGATTCGACCTCGCGCATGCTCTCCCCGCTGATCGTCGGCGAAGAGCATTACCTCACCGCACGTATGGTTCAGCAGGTGCTGCAGAAGTACAAGTCGCTGCAGGACATCATCGCCATTCTCGGCATGGACGAACTGTCGGAAGAGGACAAGATCGCCGTGGCCCGCGCCCGCAAGATCGAGCGCTTCCTGTCGCAGCCGTTCTTCGTCGCTGAAATCTTCACCGGCTCGCCGGGCAAGTTCGTCGACCTCGCCGACACCATCAAGGGCTTCAAGGGTCTTTGCGAAGGCAAGTACGATCACCTGCCGGAAGCCGCCTTCTACATGGTTGGCACGATCGAAGAAGCCGTCGAGAAGGGCAAGAAGCTCGCAGCGGAAGCGGCGTAATCTCCTAGCCTCACCCCGAGGAGCCGACCGTAAGGCCGGCGTCTCGAAGGGCGAGGCGACAAAATTGCGACCTCATCCTTCGAGATGGCGCAAGAGCGCCTCCTCAGGATGAGGAACCAAAAGCGGATGCAGCAAGATGGCCAACACCTTTCACTTCGATCTCGTTTCTCCGGAAAAGATCGCCTTCTCGGGTGATGTCGAGCAGGTCGATATTCCGGGCGTTGAAGGTGACTTCGGCGTGATGGCGGGACATGCGCCGCTGGTGGCGACGATTCGTCCGGGTATCATGACTGTCACCGTTGGCGGCAAGCACGAGAAGATCATCGTACTCGGCGGCCTTGCGGAGATTTCGGACAAGGGTCTCACGGTTCTCGCCGACACCGCGACATCGGTGGCTGAACTCGACGCGATTGCCTTCGCCGACAAGATCGCCCAGATGGAAGAAGATCTGAAAGAAAAAGAAGGCTCGGTTCTCGACCAGGCGATCGAGCGGCTCGATCACTTCAAGACCATCCAGCGGCAGATCGTCAACTCCACCGCGATGCATTGAGTATGACGACATTGAATTGAAAAAAGCCCTGCACTGCAGGGCTTTTTTGTATTCGGAGACAGATTATTTTCCGGCGAACTTCGTGAATTCCTCGACCACCCGTTCATAGACCGGGCGCTTGAAGGGCACGATCAACTCGGGGAGATTCTTCATCGGCTCCCAGCGCCAGCTGATGAATTCCGGCTTGTGACCGGCCGGCGAGGCGACGTCGATCTCGCTGTCCTTGCCGGTGAAGCGAAGCGCGTACCATTTCTGCTTCTGTCCGCGAAACCGGCCCTTCCATGCGCGTCCGGCGACCGTGCGCGGAATATCGTAAGTCAGCCATTCCGGCACCTCGCCCAGTTTCTCCACCGAGCGGGCATTGGTCTCTTCATAGAGTTCGCGCTTGGCCGCAGCCCATGTGTCTTCGCCGCTGTCGACGCCACCCTGCGGCATCTGCCAGACATGGGTTTGATCGACATGTTCCGGGCCGCCCGCACGGCGGCCGATGAAGACAAGTCCCGCTGCATTGATCAGCATGATCCCGACGCAGGTCCGGTAGGGCAGATCGTCGTAACGCGCCATACTGCTAAAGCCTTTGATCCCCGACCCGCCCAAGCGCCAGCCGCACTAAATTTACTGACCACGCGCCGAGAAGCCGGTTCCGCCTTTCGGCGCGCCTAACTTGATTTTGGTTTCAGCATCGCCGTTGTCAACGGCACCAGCACAACACCGCGGCCTTCCAGTTGCTTTGCCCAGGTTCCGATCCGCTCGATCGAAATCGGCAATGCAGATGCGACGCCGACGGCCGATCCACGTTCCTTTGCCAAAGTCTCCAGCCGTGCCAGCGCCCGGTCGATCTCGGCTGGCGTCGGCACGGTGTCGATGCTGACATCGGCTTTCGCGAACGGCATTGCCTGTCCCTCGGCGATCACGCCCGCGACGCTGCGCGGCGCGCTGCCGTCATCGAGATAGGCGAGACCGCGCCGGGCCGCTTCCTTGATCAGCGGCTGCATCGCAGCGTCCGTCGCAACGAAACGCGATCCCATGAAATTGGCGATGCCAACATAGCCCTGGAACCGGCTCATATGCCAGGCGAAGCGATCGGCGTTCTGCTCGGCGGACAGGGTGGTGAGCAGGGTCTGCGGGCCGGGATCATTATCCGGATAGTCGAATGGCTCCATCGGCACCTGCAGCAGCACCTCGTGCTTTTGCGCGCGGGCGCGCTCGACAAGTTTGCCGGGGTCCGAGCCGTAAGGCGTGAATGCGAGAGTCACTGCGCCGGGAAGCCGGGTGATGGCGTCGGCAGTTTTCGCGGCACCGACGCCGAGGCCGGCGATCACGATGGCAATGGTGGGCTTCTTGGCGGCGCTGGCGCGCTCGGCGTCGCTGCCGGCCGCATAGACGCGGAACGATTTCAATCCATCGGCGGTCACGGGAATCATGCCGTAGCGGGAAGGCTCGAGCAGCTTCGGATTGACCCCGGCCATCACAGCGGGCTGCGCATCCGCCTTCGCCGGGACATCCACACCCGTCCCGACGATCACGTTCTGTCGCGAGCCGCTGGAGCCGTCGATGATGGTCACGGTCTGCTGACCGCTGGCGGGCTCCTTGGTGGCGGCGACGGCCTCCTTGGGCATCGCCGGTGTGCTGGCCGATTTCGCCGCCGTCTCGCCGGGCAGTGTCGCGGGATCGTAGGACACCCGCGCCAGCGGCTCGCCGCCCATCGGATTATGATTGAAGATCGCGAAGCCAAGGAAAGTCGCCAGAAACAGGCCGCAAAGCCCCGCAATGGCCTGCGGTGCGCTGAACGGAAGCCTGTATCGCCGCTTGCGCGGCCGATCTTGCCCGAGCGGCGTGCTCAGATCGTCGGTTGTCACTGCGTTCAACCCCGCGAATCAATCCGCGAATCTTACCACGGCCCCGGCGGGGCGGGACGGCAAGGCTTAAGTTCCAAAGGCGTCGGCTTCCAAGTTCGGGTTCCAAAGCCTCAAAATCTGGATGGCGCGACAGCACCCCGGGGCACGAAAAGGGCGGCCCGAAGGCCGCCCCGATCCGATGAAGATATTTGTCCGCGGTCTTAGTTCGCGGCTTTGTTCGAGGCCTTGTCGGTGGGGGCCGGAGCCGACGTGGTCTGCTTGATGCCGTGCAGAAGATCGGTCGCCATCTTGAGGGCCTTGTCGTTCTTGGCATCCGGCGGCACGTAGGACTGCGAACCGGTTTCTTCCTGGCCTTCGGCCTTGAGATGTCCGCGCAATGAGGCTTCGCCCTTGGTATTGGTGTCGGACTTCGCCTTCACGTCATCCGGCAGATCCTGCAACACTTCGATGTCCGGAATAATGCCCTTGGCCTGAATCGATTTGCCCGACGGAGTGAAGTAGCGCGCGGTGGTGAGACGAAGCGCACCGTTGCCGGAGCCGAGCGGGATGATGGTTTGCACCGATCCCTTGCCGAACGAACGGGTGCCGATCATCGTTGCGCGCTTGTGATCCTGCAACGCGCCGGCGACGATTTCCGATGCCGATGCCGAGCCGCCGTTGATCAGCACCATCACCGGCTTGCCCTTGGCGAGATCGCCGGGCTTGGCGGTGCGGCGCTGGGTTTCCTCGGCGTTGCGGCCGCGGGTCGAGACGATTTCGCCGCGATCGAGGAACGCATCGGACACCGACACGGCTTCTTCAAGCAAGCCGCCTGGATTGTTGCGCAGGTCGAGGATGTAACCCTTGATCTTGTCCGAACCGATCTGCGTGGTCAGGTTCGCCATTTCGCGCTTGAGGCCTTCAGTGGTCTGCTCGTTGAAGGTGGTAATGCGGATGTAGGCGATGTCGTCGCTTTCGACACGCGCACGCACCGAGCGGACGCGAATGTTGTCGCGCATCAGCGTGACTTCAATCGGCTTGTCCTGACCTTTACGAATGATCTTGAGCTTGATCTTGGTATTGACCGGCCCGCGCATTTTTTCGACGGCTTGGTTCAGGGTCAGGCCCTGCACCGCTTCATCGTCGAGATACGAAATAATGTCGTTGGCGAGGATGCCGGCCTTGGAAGCGGGCGTCTCGTCGATGGGCGACACGACCTTGATCAGGCCGTCTTCCATCGTGACCTCGATGCCGAGGCCGCCGAATTCGCCGCGCGTCTGCACTTGCATGTCGCGGAAGCTTTTCGCGTCCATGTAGCTGGAGTGCGGATCGAGGCCGGTGAGCATCCCGCTGATGGCGGTCTCGACCAGCTTGCTGTCGTCCGGCTTTTCGACGTAGTCGCTGCGAACGCGTTCGAACACGTCGCCGAACAGGTTGAGCTGACGGTACGTGTCGGACGACGCAGCACGCGCCGTCGATCCCACCAGCGCCGAGCGCGGCTGGGTGAGGAAGAGTGTAGCCGCCGCGCCTGCCGCGACGCTGAGGAGAACCAGGGAAGTCTTGCGCATCATCCGCGAACCTTTTGGCCTTCACTTGCGGCCCACCATGGACCCGAATCGATTGGAGCGCCGTCCTTACGGAACTCGATATAGAGCACAGGCTGGCTAGACGTTGCCGCCAGAATTGACGCGACCTGAGACGTGGTCCCCATGGTCGCGACCGGTTCTCCTGTCAGAACAAACTGCCCGATCGTGACCGAAATACGTTCCATCCCGGCGATAAGGACATGATACCCGCCGCCCGCATTCAGGATCAAGAGTTGTCCGTAGCTCCGGAACGGACCTGAGTAAACAACCCAGCCATCACAAGGTGTTGTGACCTGCGCGCCGGGCCTTGTGGCGATGGAAATGCCCTTTTCCTGGCCTCCGGTGCCGTCGGAACCGCCAAAACTGCGAATCCGGGTGCCGTTAACCGGAATCGGCAAAAGGCCCTTGGCGGAGGCGAAGGCGATGGCCGGGCTCAGTCGCGCGGGATCCTTGAGCGCGCCGAGATTGGGTTTGCCGTTCAACGACGCCGGCGTGCCCTTCAGCTCGGCCGCGGCGGCAGCCTTTGCAGCCGCCTTCACGTCCAGCTCCATCTTGGCAATCAGATCCTGAAGGTTTTCGGTCTGTTTGGACAAGGCGATGGCGCGCTGACGTTCCGCCTCCATGTCCTTCTCGGTATCCGTCTGCTTTTTTTGCCGCTCCTGCACCAGGGCGGCGAGCCGCGTCCGGTCGTCATTGAGCTTGTCGCGATCGACCGCCAGGCGGTCGCGTTCTTCGGCGATATTCTTGCGCAGGCTGACCAGTTCGCCGAGATCGCTGGCGAGTTTGGCGGCGCGCGCGCGCATCTCCGGGACGACGGAACTGAGCAGCATCGCGGTGCGCAGCGATTGCAGCGCGTCTTCCGGCCTTACAAACAATGCCGGCGGCGCGCGGCGTCCGGCACGTTGCAGGGCGGCGAGCACTTCGGAAATTTCGTCGCGACGGGATTCCAGCGAAGCGCGAATCTGAAGCTCGCGTGCATCGAGCGGTCGCAACCGGCCCTCGGTGTCGGCCATCTTGTTTTCAACGCCGCGCACCTGCCCGGCAATGCCGATCAGTTGCTGGTTGAGCTTGGTGCGATCCTGGCCGATGGCCGCGATGTCGGCTTTCAGCTTTTGTTCAAGCTCGGCGGCTTTCTTCTGCTGTTCGCGCGCGGCTTCGAGTTCCTGCGTGCGCTGCTTGATCGCTTCGGGATCGGGGGCGGCGACTTGCTTGACCGCACTCTGCGCAAGGACCGGCGCAGTCCAGCCCGCAACCTGAAGCGCCGAGATTGCCAGCGACAGCGGAAATGCCGCCCCGCGCGCCAACCGGCGCATCGTCAGCGAATTTTCATGGCCTGTCGCGTCGGTCACGGGCAGCTTGATCTTTCGAGATCTTGGGTGGGCATAACCCCGGATCGCGCGCCTTACGCGCGATGGTACGGGTGGCCGGATAAAATCGTTGCGGCCCGGTAAATCTGTTCCAGCAGCATGACGCGCACCATCTGATGCGGCCAAGTCGCTTTGCCAAACGCAACGCTGAGTT
Source organism: Sediminibacterium ginsengisoli (assembly GCA_943368635.1). Taxonomy (GTDB): domain Bacteria; phylum Pseudomonadota; class Alphaproteobacteria; order Rhizobiales; family Xanthobacteraceae; genus Afipia. Next base: position 11,017 of record CALRLJ020000057.1, read on the forward strand.
TTACCTTGCGCCGCAATTCAGGCGAAAGTCCGTCCGCCCCGCCGATCAAAAAAACAGCAGTTGGAACCGATTCGTCGCGCCAGCGACCAAGATGCCGCGCGAAGGTAGCGCTGTCGATGGTTTCGCCGCGCTCATCGAGCGCGATGATGGACGATTTGTCAGGAATCAATGCGGAAATCGCGGCGGCTTCATCGGCCATGCGTGCGGCCACATCGCGTGCGCGGCTCTCCGGAATTTCATGAATCTCCAGGCCGCGAAAACCAAGCTTGCGGCCGATGTCGTCGAATCGCTCCCGATAGCGTTCCGCAAGCTCCCGTTCCGGACCTTGCTTTAACCGGCCAATGGCGATGACGACGATGCGCATGGCGCACAAACTAACATGCGCGCACGCACATGAATACGCACCGGCTCGGCGCTTCCGAACGTGCCTCTAGCGTGCCGCCTTAACGGGCCTTGGCCGCCGGTTTGTCCGAGGCCCACATCTTTTCAAGATTGTAGAACTCGCGGACCTCCGGCCTGAACACATGAACGATCACGTCGCCGGAATCGATCAGCACCCAGTCGCAATTGGGCAATCCCTCGACATGAGGGGCTGCGATTCCGTTTTCCTTGAGACCTTTCGCGACATTCTCCGCGATCGCGCCGACGTGGCGGTTCGCCCGCCCGGAAGTCACGATCATGTAGTCGGAGATGGAGGATTTGCCGCGGAGGTCGATGGTGACCGTTTCTTCCGCCTTCATGTCGTCAAGGCGGGAGAGGATCAGGTTCAGCGTTCCGTCTGCGTCGGGTCGCGCCTTGATGACGGGGCCGGTATCGACGGAGACAGGCATCGCTTTGGCACGAGGCTTTGACGAAGCAGCCTTGGCTGGCTTGGCGGTGTCAGTCTTGGACAATACAGATGTGGTCAGGGACCATTCCTTTCACTGTATCGCGAGCGCCGAATCCTGACGCCCGCATTAATAATACGCATGTGGGGTTAACGGTTTCAATCTTCCAGATGTAGCCTCGGTGATTTGCGGCGGTGCTGTTGCAGGAAAACGTCATTGTTGACCGGCGTCCTTCCAGCTTCCGTCCGGGTTCCTGAGGCGGGTCGACGACAGACTGGATTTCAGGCCGGTGAGGAATGTCCAGGCCGGCGCCCGGCGGCTCGCCAGCGTTCCGGCGGCCCGCTCATCGATGCGATAGGGCATCAGCGTTTGTGCGGCAATCGACGACAAGGCACGGAAGCTGTCAGGCGGCCGATCGACCACGGCAATCGGGATCATGCTGGCGATGTGCTGCCAGTTCTCCCAGCGGTTGAACTGCGTGAGATTATCGGCGCCCATGATCCAGACAAAGCGCACGCCGGAACAGCGGCGGCGCAAATATGAAATGGTATCCGCAGTGTAGCGGGTGCCGATGACGGTTTCGAGACAACTGACGGCGATGCGCGGGTGATGCGCGACCTTTTCAGCGGCGTCCATGCGCTCGCGCAAGGCGTGCAGCGATCCGTTATTCTTGAGTGGATTGCCCGGCGACACCAGCCACCAGATACCGCTGAGTTGCAGCCGCTTCATCGCAAACAGGCTGATGGCGCGATGCGCTTCATGCGGCGGGTTGAACGATCCGCCAAGCAAACCGATCCGCATGCCGTCGGCGTGGCGCGGGATCGCGCGCGGCAGATGAATGAGATCGGTCGCTTTGGTCTCGGGCGTGTCGCTCACGGGCGCGCAATTCACGGACGTGTCTGTCCGGTGCCGTGAACGCGATATTTGAAGCTCGTCAGCTGCTCTGCGCCCACAGGGCCGCGGGCGTGGAATTTGCCGGTGGCAATACCGATTTCCGCACCGAAGCCGAATTCGCCGCCATCGGCAAATTGCGTCGAGGCATTGTGCAGCACGATGGCGGAATCGACTTCGTTGAGAAACTTCTCGGCGGCCTTCGTGTCTTCGGTCACGATGGCGTCGGTGTGGTGCGAGCCGTAATGTTCGATATGCGCGATGGCTTCGTCGAGGCCGCCCACGAGCTTCGCCGAGATGATGGCGTCTTCGTATTCGGTGGACCAGTCTTCCTCGGACACAGGTTTCACGCGTGCATCCGCGCGCTGAATGTCCGCATCGCCGCGCACTTCGCAGCCAGCGTCGAGCAGCATCGTCACCAGCGGCTTGAGTTGTGTCGCAGCAGCAGCCCTGTCGATCAGCAGCGTTTCGGCCGCACCGCAAACCC
>CALRLJ020000058.1:0-13208 GCA_943368635.1 Sediminibacterium ginsengisoli
GGACCGCGACAAGTCGCGCGCCAGCGTCACGGAAGCAGTGAAGCTCGCGCCGACGCTGGTACCGGCAGCTTCACTCGCCGCTAAGTTCCTCACGGAAAGCAACCAGACACGCCGAGCGATGCAGACCATCGAGGCCGCGTGGATCGCACAGCCGCATCCCGATCTGGCGGATGCCTATGCGCATGTGCGCCTCGGCGATTCCGCGCTCAACCGGCTGGATCGTGTCGAGAAACTCGCCGCCAGAGCGCCGGGACATATCGAAGGCGCGCTTGCGGTGGCGCGCGCCGCCATCGACGCCGGGGAATTTGCGCGCGCCCGCGCGGCGCTCGCGCCGTTTATCGAGCAGCCGACACAGCGGGTGGCGATCCTGATGGCCGAGCTTGAACGCGCCGAACACGGCGACGGCGGAAATGCGCGAAGCTGGATGTTGCGCGCGGTGCGCGCCGCGCTCGATCCGGCATGGACCGCCGATGGTTATGTCTCGGAGCGCTGGCGGCCGGTGTCGCCGGTGACCGGACGTCTCGATGCGTTTCAGTGGCTCACGCCGGTCGCAGCATTGCCGTCCGAGAAGACACCCGTGCTCGACGCCGAGATCGCGGACGAGCCTGCGCTGCCGCCGCCCCTGGAGATAAGCCCTGCCACGACATTGCCGCCGCCAGCCGCATCGCAGGACAACGAGCCGGTCCCCGCGCCTGTTGTTGTGCCGGTGGTCCCGGAAACGCCCGTTGCGCCGGTGGAGGCGCCGGTTGCCGCCAATGTCCCGCCGCCGGTGTTTCGTCCGCGCCGCGACATCGAAAAGGCCGATGCACAGCGTATCCCGGCTGTGATTCCCATCGTCCGGGCGCCGGATGATCCGGGCGTGGCGGACGAGATCGTGGAAGAGGAATTCGACGATCCGGCCCGGCCGGAACCCTCACAGGCCGGCGGCTGGAAAGGGTTTTTGTCCCGTCTTGTCAGTTGATTAGGAGTTAGCTGGCATCTTCGGCATTGAACTGGACCGGATTTTTAGAAAAGCGCCTCGCGGATGCAGCCGATGTTGCAAAGCGAGGCTCCGGCCAGTATCAGGTGCGGATACCGATCTGACACGTTTCGCCGCCTTAGCTCAGCTGGTAGAGCACCTCATTCGTAATGAGGGGGTCGTAGGTTCGAATCCTATAGGCGGCACCACTTCTCCCGGCATCTCGCGAATGGCCGCGACCAGATTCCGGGGTCATCGAAACACCATATCGACCGATTGCTCTGCTGTTCGGCGGCCTTGACCGCGGTCTGCGGATGATAATGCTGTCGCCAGCCGCGATCCATCGACAATCACGCAAGGAAACGACAATGACCGACAGAGAAAAGATCGTGGCGGCGCTTCGCGAAAAGCCCCTGAAAATTTTCGATGTGATGAAGCGCGTCAACATCAAGAATCAGGAAGACTGTCAGGCGCTGCTGCTCAAGATGCGCGACGAGGGTCTGGTGCGTTTCGACATTCACAAGGGCGTTTGGCTTGCCGCCTGATTGCGGGGCTCGATCGATGGCCGATCTTTTTCGACATATCCCGGCGGGTCGTTCGATGACGTCTCTTCAAGCCGCGATCATGATGGCCGCGCTGCTCGCAGCGTCGCCTGGTTTTGCAAAGATGGAACAATGCCGCTTCATCAGTTCAAGGCCCGACCGGGAAGCCTGTTACGACCGCCAGACCAAAGCGCTTGAAGCGAAGAAAGCGGAAGCCGCCGCAAAACCAAAACCGGTAGACCGGATGGAGCAACGAAGCCCGGAAGATCAGGAGCTTTCGCGCCAGCTCAGGAGCATCTGCCGGGGTTGCTGACGACGCGCTTGTCAAACTCACGCGCCGTCGTGCTTACGAGAATCTCGTCCGCTCTCTTTTTGCCGCATCGTAAATTTCGATCTGCAGCATTTTATACCGGGTCAGCAGCTCGGCGGCGGCAGCCTTGGCCGATGCCTCGTTATCGTACTGCGTCTTGAAGTGACCATCGACCACAAGCGTGAAGCCCTCGGCGGGGGCAATGTCCGCGCGCTGGATCTTGCGTGGTTCTTCTTCTGGAAGCGTGAGTGGCTTTTTCATGTTCGCCCGTGGTTTGTGTTTCAGGATTGCTTCTTCCATCATCGCCACGCAAATCGCAAGGCGCGGCTCGCCAGGGGGAAGGAACCAAAGCTGGGATGACCGCAGGCCGGTTGACCATCGCGCCGCCCCAGTTGCATGTTGAACAAGGCGATCCCTTCGAACCGCGAGGCTGCGGATGAGCGTTGCTGAAGTTCTCGATCTGCCGATGGTCCGGACACCTTTGGTGCCGCCGCGCCCGCCGCTTGCGCCGGACGATCTGTCCGCGCTCGGCCGGTTATCCCTGATCCGAAGCAACGCCATCGCAAGCTGGGGCCAGCGCGCCTACGAAGACGACATTATTCAGGGGCGGTTCTTCGGGCGCAGCAGTTTCATTCTCAACACGCCGGAGGCGATCCGGCATGTGCTCGTTGAAAACTACGAAAACTATACCCGCACCCCGGCGGGCATCCGCGTGTTGCGGCCGATCCTCGGCGAGGGGCTGCTGCTGGCGGAAGGTCGGGTCTGGAAGAATCAGCGCCGCACGCTGGCGCCCGCGTTCGCGCCGCGCGCGATTCCGCTGCTTGTTCCGCATATGCTGGCGGCCACCGACGACGCCATCGCCGCGTTGCGTAACGATTGCGGCCAGCCAGTTGATCTGCGCGAAGCGATGCAGCGTCTCGCGCTCGACATTGCCGGACGCACGATGTTCTCGTTCGAGATCGAAAAACACGGCGCGGCGTTGCGCGGCTTCGTCAACGACTACGGCGAGCGGCTGGCGCGGCCGCGCTTCTTCGATCTGCTGCTGCCATTGGGCTGGCCGAGCCCGCAGGATATTTCCCGCGCGCTGTTCCGGCGGCGCTGGACGCGTTTCATGCGCGGGTTGATTACCGAACGCCGCGCCAAGGGAGCAGAAATCGGCAGCGGCGATGCCGCGCCGCGCGATCTGTTCGACCTGATGGTAGCTGCGCGCGATCCCGACACCGACGCGGCGTTCTCCGACGAGCAACTCGCCGATCAGGTCTCGACCATGATCCTTGCCGGTCACGAGACCACGGCGACGGCGCTGTTCTGGTCGCTGTATCTGCTGGCGCTCGATCCGGCGACGCAGGACGAACTGGCTGCGGAGGCGAAAAGCGCGGTGGCCGCCGGCGCGCTCGATGCTTCGCGGCTGACATTCACCCGCGCGGTTCTCGATGAAACCATGCGGCTTTATCCGCCGGCGTTCCTGATCGTGCGCGCCGCCGCCGGTCCGGACGCCGTGCCCGGTGCAAACATTGCCGCGAGGGATGTCGTGCTGATCTCGCCCTGGCTGCTGCATCGGCATGAGAAGTTGTGGGATCAGCCCAACGCCTTCAAGCCATCGCGCTTTCTCGCGCCCAACCCGCCGCCGGATCGTTTCGCTTATTTGCCGTTCGGGGTCGGCCCGCGGGTTTGCATCGGCGCGCAGTTCGCGTTGACCGAAGCGACGCTGGCGCTGGCCAAGCTGATCGCGGTTTTCAAGGTCGAACTGCTCGACCGGGAACCGGTGACACCGGTTGGCGTGGTGACGACCCAGCCCGATCGGTCGCCGATGTTTCGGATCGTGCGGCGCGACTAGCGTGCGGCCGATACCGGCTGCATTGCGTTGCAGCGAAGGTTTGCGCGCGTCGCGGCGAGTCTGAAAAGCGTTCTCCGCCTAAAGTCTGATGCCGCGCGACAATCCGCGCGCGGTCGTTTCGCTGCGCTGCAAAGCGATCGGCCGGTCTTGCAGAAAGCCTTATATATCGGGCGATAAATCGGCACCGCCGCGCCGGTAAAATACTGCAACCTGTTTTATTCCCGCAATGATCGGTCATCAATCTGGCTGTCCGGCAACTTTTCAAGTTGTAGGTGGCGCGGCCTTAGACCAGACTGCGCGAAGACGGCGAAGCCGCAGCTACAAATTAAAAAAGAGCAAGCAGGGAGAAGGCCATGACAAAAGACACCAAGACTCCGCCTCAGATGAATCCACCCACCACGCGCCGCGCATTTGTCGGCGGTGCTGCGATAGCCGGTGCGGCTGTCGTGAGTTCGCCCTACATTCGCAATGCTGAAGCCGCCGAAACCACGACCTGGAAGGTGCAGACCTCCTGGCCGGCGGGTGTCGGTCTTGCGACGTTCAAGGAATGGTGCGGCAGCATCAAGGAAAAGACCGGCGGCGAACTCGAGTTCAAGCCGTTCGCTGCGAAGGAAGTCGTCGGCGATTTCGAATTGCTCGACGGCGTCAAGAACGGCGTGCTCGAAGCGATGAACTCGTTCACGCTGTACTGGGCCGGCAAGGTTCCGGCGACGGCGTTCCTGTCGTCGTATCTGATGGGCCTGCGCTATCCGCACGAGTGGGATGTGTTTTTCTACGGCAAGGGCGGCCTGCAAATGGCGCGCGACGTGTTTGCCAAGCAGAACATCATGTATGTCGGACGTATTCATCACGGCCCGAACATCATTCACTCCAAGAAGCCGATCCGTTCGATCGAAGACTTCAAGGATCTCAAATTGCGCGTCCCCGGCGGCATGATCGCCGAAGGTTTTGCTGCGATTGGCGCCAAGACGACGCTGCTTCCGGGCGGCGAAGTGTTCTCCGCACTTGAGAAGGGCACCATCGAAGCGGCCGACTACACCGGCCCGGCGGTAAACTGGGATCTCGGCTTCGCGCAGGTCGCCAAGTACATCTTCATGGGCCCTCCGGGTCTTGAGTCGATCTACCAGCCGGTCGACTTGATGGACTTCTGCGTCGGTATGAACCACTGGAACAAACTCAATCCGAAGATGAAGCTCTGGGTTCAGAACGAAGTGGAAGCCTATTCGGCGCATCATCAAGGCGCGATTCAGAAGGCCGACATGGATTCGTGGCCCAAGTACGAAAAGGCCGGCATCGAGATCAACCGCCTGCCGGTGGAGGATCTGCCGAAGTTCCAGAAGGTTGCGGTGCCGATCTGGTTCAAGTGGGCCAACAAGGACAAGGATGCCGCGCGCATCTTTAAGGCACAGCTCGAGGTGATGGAATCGCCGACCTTCGGCTATGTCACGCCCGATATGTACAAGGGTCAGAAGCTCGATCTCTGAGATTTTGACTTCAACAGGTTAAGCGGGGCCGCCTTCGGGCGGCTCCGCAACCGCCAGACATCCCCGCATCCAGATTTTCCATTCGAGGCATCGATGCCGAGTCTCACATTCGTGCTGCCCCATTGGCTTTATTGGGGCACGCTGATCGTCTTTCCGCTTGTCGCCATTTACCTCATCGCCCGAGAGAAGCGGCGCGGCATCCCGCAAGGGCCGTCGCTGTTCATCGCCTATCTGTTCTGGCTGTGCTCGGGGTTCATGGGGCTGCATCGCTTCTATTTGCGAAGCATGCTGGGCATTGTCTTCATCCCGGTGTTCCTGGCCATTCTCTATATGACGGCCAACATCCGCGATCATCGCGAGGATGTGTCACGCACCCGCGCCGCTGTGGAGACCGCGCATACGGCGGTGGCGCGCGCGAAGATCTCGCCCGGTGAGACGGCGACGCCTGAGATGACCGCGCGTCTTGCAAAGGCCAGTGCCGATGCGAAGACCGCGGAAGCCGAGTTTGAAACCGAAAAGAAGGGTCTGGAAACCGCGCGGGACTATTCGCGCTGGCTCGCGATCCTGATGGCGGCGATGCTGGTCGCCGATGCCTTCCTGCTGCCCGGCGCGGTGCGGCGCGCGGCGGCGAAGGAGGCGCTCCAGCCGCAGACGCCGCTGGTCGAAATCCCGGATATTCCGGCGCAAGGCACCGATGAGGATCCGGCGAAGCACGTCCACACCTGGTTCACCGACAAGGTCGAGATGGTGAACATGCGCGCCGGCGAGTTCTCCGCCTATTGGGCGGTGATCTCGGTGTTCGTCTATTATTACGAAGTGATCGCGCGGTTCGCGTTCAACTCACCGACCAACTGGGTGCATGAAAGCATGTTCCTGATGTACGGCATGCAGTACATGCTGGCCGGCGCTTACGCCTACAAGGAAGATCAACACGTCAGGGTCGACGTGATCTACACCAAGTTCTCGCCGCGCGGCAAAGCCATGGCCGATATCTTTACGTCGTTCTTCTTCTTCATCTTCATCGGCGTGATGTTCTGGACCAGCTGGCGGTTCGCTGCCGACTCGGTCGGCAACAACGAGCATTCGTTCACCGAGTGGGGGATCCAGTACTGGCCGATCAAGGTGATGATGCCGATCGGCGCGGGGCTGCTGTTCCTGCAAGGCGTCGCGAAACTCATCAAAGACATTGTGTTTCTGACGCGCGGGAGAGCCTGAGTCATGGGTTGGGAAATCGATATTGCATGGCTCACCGTCCTGATGTTCGGGTCGCTGGGCGTATTGCTTGCGCTCGGCCTGCCGATGGCGTTCTGCACCGGAAGTCTCGCGGTGATCTTCCTGTTCCTGTTCGGCAACTCCGCCGTCCTGAACATGCTGCCGTCGCGCATCTTTCCGTTCATGAACGACTACCAGTTGTCGGCGGTGCCGCTGTTTATCTTCATGGCGGCGATGCTGGAGAAAGCCGGCATCATCGAAGAGCTGTTCGACGCGGTCTATAAATGGCTGGGATCGCTCAAGGGCGGACTGGCCTCGGCCACCGTGATCGCCTGTACCGCGCTGGCCGCCATGGTCGGCGTCGTCGGCGCCACCGAAGTCACCATGGGCATGATCGCGCTGCCGGCGATGCTCAAGCGCGGCTACGACCAGAAGCTCGCATGCGGCGCGCTGCTTGCGGGCGGCACGCTCGGCATCCTGATTCCGCCGTCGGTGATGGCGATCGTTTATGCGGTGGTCGCCCAGCAATCGCTCGGCGAACTGCTGGTCGGCGCGGTCTTCCCCGGCTTCCTGCTGTCGGGCATGTACATCGCCTACATCACGATCCGCTGTTACATCAATCCGAGCCTCGGCCCGGCGCTGCCGGTGGAAGAGCGGGTCGACTTCAAGGAAAAGCTGCGGTTGCTCAAGAACACCATCGCGCCGCTGCTGCTCATCACGCTCGTTCTCGGCATCATCTTCCTCGGCATCGCGACGCCGGTGGAAGCCGCCGGCATCGGCACCTTCGGTGCGCTGTTCGTCTCGGCGTTGCAGCGCCGGCTGAACTGGACCGCGGTTCAGGAAGCCGCGATCGCCACGCTGAAGGCCACCGCCATGGTGATGTGGATCTTCTTCGGCGCGACCATGTTCGTCGGATTCTTCATCATCAAGGGCGGACAGCAGTTCGTCGCCGAGTCCATCCTCGGCACCGGTTTGCCGCCTTACGGCATCCTGTTCCTGATGATGTTCATCCTGTTCGTGCTCGGCATGTTCCTCGACTGGGTCGGCATCCTGCTGCTCACCGTGCCGATCTTCCTGCCCATCATGCAGGGACTGAACTGGGAAGGCGTGTTCGGTCTGCCCGGCGTCAAGTCCAGCGACGTGTCGCTGTGGTACGGCGTCATCTTCATGATCAACATGCAGATGGCGTTCCTCAGTCCGCCGTTCGGCTACTCGCTGTTCTATCTGAAAAGCGTCGCGCCGCCGGAAATCAGCATGGCGACGATCTTCAAGGCGTCGGTGCAGTTCATGGCGCTGCAGGCGCTCGGTCTGGCGGTCTGCATCATCTTCCCGCAGATCATCCTGTGGCTTCCGAGCGTGGTCTACACCCGCTAGCGGGCCGGTTTGCAGGACTGTGGCGTGAAAATATCGGCGGCCGGGGCAGATTGCCCCGGCCGTTTGGCCATCTGCGTCTCTTGGACGCAGGCCGGTTCCGCCCTACATAGGGGGCATGAGCGATTTCAACTCCCTGTACGCGGTCCTCAAGCAGACGGCCGATCCGAAGGTCGCCGATGCGATCCAGACGCTGGTGGAAACCGGCGCGGATCACGAGCTGAACCGGATCAACCTGATCGAATTCGCGGCCAGAACCGGCCTCGGCGAAGAGAAGGTGATTTCGGGGTTTCTCCATGCCTCGCGGCTCGGCATTTTCGATCTCACCTGGAACGTGCTGTGTCCCGGATGCAGCGGCGTGCTTGGCGCGCATGACACCCTGAAACAGCTTCAGCCGGAGGACTATCACTGCGGCCTTTGCGCTGCCGGGTATCAGGCCTCCATCGACGATCAGGTCGAAGTCGCTTTCACCGTCAGCCCGCGGGTGCGGCGGATCGCGGCGCACGACCCGCATACGCTGCCGAGCTGGGATTACTGGCGGCAGATTTTCTGGAGTTCGGGAATCGACATCAACGAGAATTCGTTCAGCCGCCTTGTGAACGAAGCGACGCTGGAAGCGGTGGAACTGGCTGCGGGCGAGAAGGTGGTTGTCTCACTGCAATTGCCGGCGGAGTTCGTGATCGTGTTCGAGCCGGTGACGCACTCGGCGCTGTTTATCGACGTGAAGGGCGAGCCCACCAAAGACAGGCAGAACGCGTCGCTGAAATTCGACGGCGTACACGCGCCGACCGGGACCATCGAAATGCGTCCCGGTCCGTTGCGGCTGACGCTGGAAAACCAGTCTGGAAATCGCGTCTTACCGTCGGTCTGGATTGCTGGCGACGCGCTCCACGATCTGCTCGGCAAGCGCAAACCGATTGTCACCGCGAAACGAATTCTGGCTAACCAGACCTTCCGCGATGTCTACAAGGCGGACAATCTCAGCATCGACCAGCGCCTCAAGATTACGTCGCTGACCTTCCTGTTCACCGATCTCAAGGGATCGACCGCGCTCTACGAACGGGTCGGCGATCTGGCCGCATTCGATCTGGTTCGCGCGCACTTCCGGGCATTGCTGGAGATCATCGCGTCCGAGGCGGGCGCCGTTGTGAAAACCATCGGCGATGCGGTGATGGCGACTTTCGTGCGCCCCGAACAGGCGGTCGCCGCAGGTTTGCGAATGCGCAAGGCCATGGACGCCCTCAACGACGAGCGCGGAACCAGGGATCTGCTGGTCAAGATCGGAATCCATGAGGGCGCGTGTCTGGCGGTGATGCTGAACGAGCGGCAGGATTATTTCGGCCAGACCGTCAATATCGCAGCACGGGTGCAGGGGCAGGCCACTGAGCGGGCGATCAACGCCACCGGCCCGGTGATCAAATCGCCGGCGGTGATGGAGCTGCTGGACAAAGCCGGGCTGCGGCCTGCGGAAAAGAGCGTCGAACTGCGCGGAATTTCCGACAAGGTGGTGATTTACGAGATTCCATGACGGGACTGTGTCAGGGCCGTGGCTGCTGGCAGCCCTTGATCTGCAAGGCACGCCGGGGCCGTTCCGGGAACCGGGGCGAGATTGCCAGAGTTTCATTTTCAGGCCATAGAACCCGACGATCTTGTACCTTAGACTTTTGGCCGGGCATGACCGTTCCGAAACCCCGCATAGGCTTTTTCGGGAACATGCCCTGGTTCGGACCCCGTTTTGATTGCAGAGATTGATGCTCGATAAACTGCGCCACTTTATCGCCGATGTTGTTTCCCCAGCCGGGCCTGAGACACGTACTTTCGCCGATGGCGACTACCGGCTGGCGGCCACAGCCCTCCTGATTCATGTGATTTCGCTCGACGGCGAACCGTCGGACACCGAAAAGCGGAAACTTCATTCGCTGCTCGAATACCGGTTCGATCTCGATCCGGGAACGGCGGACAAGCTGATCGCGGACGCGACGCTGGTCGAGGGGGAGGCGGTCGACCTCTATCACTTCACCAGCATCATCATGCGCTCGGTCAACGAAGAAGGCCGGCTTCGCATTATTGAAATGATGTGGGAGCTGGTGTTCGCCGACGGCCACGTCACCGAATTCGAGGACAATATCGTCTGGCGCGCGGCGGATTTGCTTGGCATTTCCTCGCGCGATCGCATCAATCTCAAGCATCGGGTTGCCGACGGACGGCTGGCGCCCGACGCTGCGACATGACACGCTATTTTTCTTTTCATTTTTTGCACGCCTTTCTCGTTAAAGCTCAAAACTGCTGAATGGACACATGACCAAACGCGTCACGCTGATCACGGGCGCCTCGTCGGGCATCGGCGCCGAACTGGCGCGCATTTTTGCGTTGAACGGCTACAACACGGTGCTGGTGGCGCGCCGCGAGGATCGTCTCAGGCAGCTCGCCGACGACATCGCCGCCGCCGGACACCCGCGTCCCTCGATCCTCGCCTGCGATCTCAGCGCACCCGGCGCTTGCGACCAGATCGCGGCCTCGCTGAAGGCGATGGATGCCGAGGTGGATACGGTCGTCAACAATGCAGGCTACGGCCTGTTCGGTGAGGCCGCTGATCTCGACCGCGCGCAGCAACTGGCGATGGTCGATCTGAACGTCCGTGTGCTGACCGATCTGACGCTGCGCTTCGCCGACAGTCTGGTGCGTCATCGCGGCGGCATCCTCAACGTCGCGTCGATCGCCTCGTTTCTGCCCGGCCCCCGGATGGCGGTCTATTACGCCACCAAGGCCTATGTCCTGTCGTTTACCGAGGCGATGCGGGGTGAGTTGGGGCCGAAGGGCGTGCGGGTCACGGCATTGTGTCCGGGCACCGTCCCCACCGAGTTTCAGGGGGTGGCCGGGTTCAAGCCGGGTCTGGATTCCGCGGTTCTGAACCTGTCGGCGGCGGCGGTCGCCAGAGCCGGCTATCGCGGGCTGATGTCGAACAAGCGGCTGGTGCTGCCCGGCGTGGGTGTGCGGATGATCCCGTTCATGCTGCGCTTTGCACCCCGAAGCCTGGTGCTGGCCTCGGTCGCGCGGGTGCAGCAGAAGCGCTGAGGCATGGCCCCGAAAAGTGGGCACCGGTTTTCGGACAAGGCCATGTCTTCGAAGGCTATGCCTTCAAAAAGACCATAGCCTCGCATCAATTTGCCCCGACGCAGACCACGTCCGCGAAATCCTTGCTCGACGCGGCCACGGCAACACAATATTTTCCAATTCGGCGTCCAATGGAGATACTTGTCCTCCGCCGGGGATGGAAGAAGACGGATAATGCTGCGGCCTGATGATGATCGAACCAGCGATTTCGGCCTGACAAGTTGCGGCCGCTTCACCGCGCTTCCGGTTCTCATCATCCTGCACGGTCCGATGTCCACGCCGGGACGGGTCGGCAACGCGCTGCGCGCCATGGGTCACCCCCTCGATGTCCGACGCCCGGTGTTCGGCGATTCCTTCCCTGAAACGCTCGACAATTATGCCGGAGCAATCACGTTCGGCGGGCCGATGAGCGCCAACGACGATACCTATTTTATCCGCCGCGAAATCGACTGGCTTGCGGTGCCGCTGAAAGAACAGCGCCCCTATCTCGGAATTTGTTTAGGCGCGCAGATGCTCGCCAAACATCTCGGCGCGAAGGTTGCACCGCATCCGGAAGGCCGCGCCGAAGTCGGCTACTACCCGATCCGTCCGACCGAGCAAGGCCGGAAGATTTGTTCGCGCTGGCCCGATCACGTCTATCAATGGCATCGCGAGGGCTTCGAGCTTCCGGCAGGCACCGAATTGCTGGCCGAGGGCGACGATTTTCCGGTGCAGGCGTTCCGCACGGGGCGATGTTTCGGCATCCAGTTTCATCCCGATGTCACGCACGCGATGCTGCATCGCTGGACCACGCGCGGACATGAGCGCATGTCGCTTCCGGGCGCGCGCAACCGCGCCGAACATTTCACAGGCCGCATGATTCACGATCTGGCCGAGCGCGCATGGCTGACCGCGTTCCTCGATGGCTGGCTGCATCGTCCGCCGCCACCGCAGGCGGTGAAGGGTTCGGTTGCGTCGCTTGCCGCCGAGTGAGCGGTGACTGCGCCGGAATTCTGCCAACGGCATTCTGCAAAAGAGAGCAACATGGATCAGGCGAGCTTCGCGCGGCTTCTGAACGCATTCACGCTGTCAGCCGAATCCGGCGATGGCGCGCGGTTCGCACAGCATTTCACCGAAGACGCGGTCTATTACGATTACATCTACGGCGCACACAAAGGCCGCGCCGAAATCGCCCATATGATGCAGCATCTGTTTCATCGCGATGCCGGTGACGATTATCGCTGGGAGATGTTCGATTCCGTCTGCAATGGCGACAACGGCTATGCGTGGTCGCTGTCGAGCTTTACCTCGCGGGTGCCGCAGTTCGCCGGCCAGTTCGTGGTGATTGACGGCATGAGTCGGTTCGTGCTGCGCGACGGACTGGTCGCCGAGTATCGCGAGTCGGTGAACGGCGGCGTTGCCATGGTGCAGCTTGGCGTCGAGCCGGACCGCATAACCAAAGTTCTCAAACGCTGGTCCGGCTGGCTCCGGGATCGTCCCGAGACCGTTGACTATCTGTCGCGCTCCCGCCGCGCCAAGGTGCCGGCGAAGTCCTAGTCCGCAGCCTTTGTGATAATGCTGATCTCCGACGTCAGCGTGCGATGGACCGGGCATTTGTCGGCGATTTCCATCAGCTTCTTGCGCTGCTCGGCGTCGAGATTGCCGTCCATCGCGATGGTGCGCTCGATCCGGCTGATCATGCCGTCCTTGGTTTCGCACTCCTCGCAATCCTTGGCATGGATACGGCTGTGTTTCAGCGTCACGGTGGTGCGGTCGAGCGGAATCGATTTTCGTTCGGCATAAAGCCGCATGGTCATCGAGGTGCAGGCGCCGAGCGCCCCGAGCAGGAAGTCGTAAGGGCCGGGACCGCTATCCATGCCGCCGACATCGACAGGCTCGTCGGCGAGAATCCGGTGCTTGCCTGCGGCAATCGTATTCTGAAGTTTGCTGTTGCCTGTTTCGCTCACCACGACGACGCCTTGGGGCGGATTCGCCGAAGCCGCATCCGTTGACGGTGCTGCATCGAGATAGCGCATGGCCCAGGTCGAAATCATGTCGGCGACATAGACCGCATCGCGCTTCTGGGTCAGCAGATGGTCCGCGCCGGTCAGCGAGATGAAGCTCTTGGGATGTTTCGCCGCGACAAACAGATGCGTTGCGTTATCGATGCCGACCGTGTTGTCGGTGGGCGAATGGAACAGCAGCAGCGGCTTGTGCAGTTTTGCGACGGTCTGCGTGAGCTTATGCTCGGCGATGTCGTCGAGAAATTCGCGCTTGATCCGGAACGGACGGCCAGCCAGCGATACCTCGAGTTCGCCTTTCTCGCGAATCTCCGGAATCTGCTCCTTGAACCAGTGCGTGACATGCGAGGGGTCCGATGGCGCGGCGACGGTTGCGATGC
>CALRLJ020000059.1:0-13177 GCA_943368635.1 Sediminibacterium ginsengisoli
CTTGGCGAGGTTTTCCTCGCCCATGGCATGGCCGCCGTATTTGATGACGATGGTTTCTTCGTCGTACTGCTGCATATGCGGCAGTGCTTCCGACAGGATGCGGGCCTGATCCTGCGGGCTGATATTCGTCGGCAGATCCATCATGGGGAAGTCTCGTTCACGCGCGGATGGCAAAGATGGTCGAGGGTTTAGCCGATTGGCGCGAGGCGTGCAAAGCGCCCGCAGCGCAGATCAGCCTTCGCGGCGCGGCCAGGCGGCGGCAATCGCCAGAATCAGCCAGCTCAGGATCAGCAGCGTGCCGCCGGTCGGTGCGGCCATTGTGAACAATCCGTGACCGGCATACTGGCGCATCGCGAGGTCGCCCGCGAACAGCGCAGCACCGACGACGAAGCCATAGGTCGCGGTGAGGCCGAGGGGACGCTGGGCGATGCCATGCCCGGTCAGCAGGGCGGCTCCGATGACGGCGCTGGCATGGAACAGCAGCATCGAGGATGCGGAGGCGAGCCGCGTGGCATCCGGCATGTGTGCGGAGGCTGCCGCCAGCACCACGCCAGCCGCGCCCATCAGCCCGGCAAGGATCACCGCGATACGCAATGCACTGTTCCTGGCGCCGTTCTGGGTCATCAGATTCGTTCTCGCAAAAGACGGATCATGGCGGCGCGCAATTCGGGCATGCCGTCGCCGGTGCGCGAGGAGGTAATCAGCAATTCGGGGAAGGCTGCCGGATGTTTCGCCAGGGCTGCGGTGACCGAAGCGATGGTGGCTTCAAGCTCTGTCTTCTTGACCTGATCGGCCTTGGTCAGCACCACTTGATAGCTCATGGCGGATTTGTCGAGCGTCTTCAGGATGTCGCCATCGACGTCCTTCAGCCCATGACGTGAATCGATCAGCACATAGACGCGGGCGAGATTGGCGCGGCCCTGCAAAAATTTGTGAATCAGCGTGGTCCACGACGCGACCTTGGTTTTCGGCGCCGAGGCGTAACCGTAGCCCGGCATGTCCACCAGCCGCAGGCCCGCGTCCTTGCCGTCCGCCGGTGTCGGGCCTTCGAAGAAAATCAGTTCCTGGGTGCGGCCCGGCGTATGCGAGGTGCGCGCCAGCGCGTTGCGGCCGGTCAGTGCGTTGATGAGGCTGGATTTGCCGACGTTGGAGCGGCCGGCGAAAGCGACCTCGACGCCCTTCATCGGCGGCAGGGTTTCGATCGACGGCGAGGCCCAGAAAAACTGCCAGTCGCCGGCGAAGATCTTGCGCCCGGCTTCGATCAGCTCCGCATCGGTTGTGTCGGTCATGCGAAGGTTCTCAGGTCTGAAAACGCCCGGCATTGCGCCGGGCGTCAATCGTCAGGTGGTCTTCTTCGAACCGGCGAAGACGGCCTTCACGTTGTCGAACAGCTCCACCTTCGCGCCGTTCTTCTTCATGATGTAGCTCTGCTGCAGCACCGAGAGTGTGTTGTTCCACGCCCAGTAGATCACCAGACCTGCGGGGAACGAGGCCAGCATGAAGGTGAAGATCAGCGGCATCCAGTCGAAGATCATCTTCTGGGTCGGATCCGGCGGGGTCGGGTTCAGCTTCATCTGGAACCACATCGTGATGCCCATGATGATCGGCCAGATGCCGAGCGCGAGGTAATGCCCGATCACCGGAATCTGGGTCGGATCGAACGCGAGCAGGCCGAACAGGTTGAACAGGTTGGTCGGATCGTGCGCCGACAGATCCTTGATCCATCCGAAGAACGGCGCGTGCCGCATTTCGATGGTGACGAACAGAACCTTGTAGAGCGAGAAGAACACCGGGATCTGGATCAGAATCGGAAGACAGCCCGCGATCGGGTTGATCTTCTCCTTCTTGTAGATCTCCATCATCTCCTGTTGCTGCTTCATCTTGTCGTCGGGATATTTTTCCTTCAGCGCGGCAAGCTGTGGCTGCACGGCTTTCATCTTCGCCATCGATGCGTAAGACTTGCTGGCGAGCGGGAAGAAGATCAGCTTGACCAGCACCGTCACCGCCAGGATGGCGACGCCGAAGTTGCCGAAGATGTGGAAGAACCAGTCGATCATGAAGAACATCGGCTTGGTGATGAAGTAGAACCAGCCCCAGTCGATCAGGCGGTCGAACTTGTTCAGGCCGAGTTGCTGGTCGTAAGCGTCGACCGTCTTGCTTTCCTTGGCGCCGGCGAACAGGTTGGTCGTCGTCGTAGCGGTGCCGCCGATGGCGACAGTCATTGGATCGAGCAGATAGTCGGTCTGGTAGGTGCGCAGCGTGCCTACGAGGTTCGACGAATAGCGGGCCTGCACCGATGCCTTCGGGCTCGGCAACAAGGTCGCCGCCCAGTACTTGTCGGTGATGCCGAGCCACGCATTGGTCACCTTGAACTCGACCGCCTTGGCGTCGTCGATCTTCTTGTAACCGTATTCCTGCAAGCCCTGGTCGCCGAGAACGCCGATCAGGCCTTCATGCAGGATGTAATAGCCGGACACGTGCGGCGTGCCGTGGCGTGAAATAAGTCCGAACGGATACAGCGTGACCGGCGCGTCGCCGACGTTCGACACATCGTCCTTGATCGTGAACAGGTACTTGTCGTCGATCGAGATGGTGCGTTTGAAGGTAAGGCCCTGGCCGTTGTTCCAGCTCAGCGTCACCGGCGTCGTCGCGGTCAGCGCGCCTGCGCCGTCCTGCTTCCACACGGTGTCCTTGTTCGGCATTTTCACGGTCGAACCTGCCGACGGCACGAAACCGAACTCGGCGTAGAACGGCTCCTTGGTGCCCGATGGCGAGAACAGCTCGATGGCGGGCGATTTCGGATCGACCGTGTCGCGGTACTTCACCAGGGCGACGTCATCGATGCGTCCGCCGGTCAGCGCGATGCTGCCGCTGATGCTGGGTGTATCGATTTTCACGCGAGGGCCGGCTGCGATTGCGGCCGCGCGGCTCTGAACAGGAGCGTTGGTTGACGGTCCGCCGGGAATCGCTGCTTGCGACGGCGTTCCAGCCGGCTGTCCGGGAGCGGCAGGTGTCGTTCCGGCGGGCTGGTTCGCGCCCGGCGTGGTTGTCGCCGGGTTGGCGGCCTGCTTCTGCGCCTGCTCGATCTGCTGCGCAGCGCGCTGCTTCTCCATGGTCGGGATGTTGTAGAAGTATTGCCATGCGATCAGCACAAGGCCCGACAGAATGACGGCGAGGATGGTGTTTCGATTTTCGATCATCGTTCAGGTCTCGTCATTCGCTCGTGCGTGTGCGGGAAATAGCTGCGTGTGGCGTTAGGTCGCTGGGCAGTCTAGGCGTCTGGCGATCGAGGCGACTGAGCGCCGAGCGCAGATCGTTGAACATGGTTTCAAAGCCGCGGTCCAGCGCGGCTCGACGGCCCACTATCACATAATCATGGTGGGGTCGCATGGATATGACATCCAGCCGCTTCACCAATTCGCGAAGCCTGCGGCGGACGCGGTTGCGCTCCGTGGCCGTGCCGACCTTTTTGGTGACGGTAAAACCGACGCGCACCGGGCCGCTGTCGTCACGCGGGCGGCTTTGGACAACAAAAGCAGGGCTGGCCATGCGCGGTCCACTGGCCGCGGCGACGAAATCCGCGCGCTGCCTTAACCGGTCCATGGACGATGTCTCAGGTGATGTCCGCTCAGGCGCTCAGACGCTTGCGGCCACGCGCGCGGCGGGCAGCCAGAACCTTGCGGCCGCCGACAGTCGCGAGGCGGGCACGGAAACCGTGACGGCGCTTGCGCACCAGTTTGCTGGGTTGATAGGTCCGCTTCACGGTCGTTCTCCGCTGGCGAATAGCGCATCCAACTGGTTCGTCGGAGGCAATTCACCGATAATGATGTGAAATCCAGCGATGTCGGCCCTGAAGAGGACCAATTTCGATCCAAAATGAACCGGCCCGGTCAAGCCGGGCCATCGAGGACAGTTGGCGCGGCTTATACGGGAGCGGTCAGTTTTCGTCAATCTTGGGGTTTTCCGCAGCGGGCTACCATGTGCACGGGCGCATGGCCTTAAACCTTAACAGTTCCGGGGGTTTGACCCCGGTCGCGACTGGGCGCATCCTGTGGCGGCAAATCATTAAATCGGGCGGGCGATCCATCCATGGCGGTATCCGGCCAGCAACCTGATCGGACGGAGGCGCGGCCCCAGCCGGGGCTGCGGTTCGGGCTGTCCGGAAAGCTGCTGTTGCTGACGATTCCGCTGATCCTGATCGCCGAAGTCCTGATCTACGTTCCCTCGATTGCCAACTTCCGGGTGAACCGGCTCAACGACCGGCTGGCGGCTGCCAATACCGCGGCGCTGGTCTTGGACGCCGCCCCGAGCGGCATGGTTCCCGATGTGCTGGCCCGGCAGATTCTCGCCAGCATCGGGGCGCGTGCGGTGGCTATCAAGAGCGGCAAGCAGCGCCGCTTGCTGGCGGCCGCCGACATGCCGGCGAAGATCGATCACGACATCGACATGCGCGAGATGAGCGTCGGCTCGGCGATCATCGGTGCGTTTCAGGTGATGCTCGACAGCGGCAACGAGGTGATGCGCGTGCTTGGCCCGGCCCCGGGCGGCGGGCAGTTCATCGAAGTGGTGATCGACGAGAAGCCGCTGCGCGATGCGATGTTCCGCTTCTCGCGCAATCTGCTGCTGTTGTCGCTGGTAATGGCGATCATCACGGCCGGACTGATTTATTTCGCCCTGCATCACCTGTTTGTGCGGCCGATGCGGCGGGTCACCGCCAACCTGGTAGCCTTCCACGAAAATCCTGAAAGCATCGCGCACATTATCGAGCCTTCGAAGCGCACCGATGAGATCGGCCTCGCGGAGCGCGAACTGTCGGACATGCAGCGCGATCTGGTGTCGATGCTGCATCAGAAGAGCCATCTCGCCGCACTCGGCCTTGCGGTCTCGAAGATCAATCATGACCTGCGCAATCTGCTGGCGTCGTCGCAGCTGTTGTCCGATCAGCTTTCAAGCGTGCCCGATCCGCGTGTGCAGCGGTTCGCGCCGAAACTGATGCGCTCGCTGGAGCGGGCCATCGCGTTCTGCCAATCGACACTATCCTACGGCAAGGCGCAGGAGGCCGCGCCCGACCGCCGCGTGGTGCTGATCGAGCCGGTGATCAATGAGGTGCGCGAATCGGCAGGCCTTGGATCGGATACATCGATCGAATGGATCAATGCCATCGAGCGCGGACTGACCGTCGATGCCGACCCGGATCAATTGTTCCGGGTGCTGCTCAATCTGGTGCGCAACGCCGCGCAGGCATTGGAAAGCGAGAAATCCGGCACTGGGGTTGCGCGGCAGATCCGCGTCACAGGCCGCCGCGAGGGCGCCGTGACCATCCTGGAAATCTCCGATACCGGCCCCGGTATCCCGGAAAAGGCCAAGGCGCACCTGTTCGAGGCGTTTCAGGGGTCTTCGCGGGATGGCGGCACCGGCCTGGGACTGGCGATCGCCGCCGAATTGGTCCGCGCCCATGGCGGCGAACTGAGCCTGGTGGATGGCACCCTCGGCGCCACGTTCCGAATCATGATTCCGGATCGTGCCATCGAGTTGCATCGGCTGCGGGATGCGCGGGTCCGGGCTTGAAAAACTGCCGTTTTGGCCCGAAATCGATGTCGTATCGATCTTGCAAAGCGTATCCGGAGCCGGTAGCTATGGCGCTCTTTCGCGGGCCGGCCTCCGGCCCTCAAGTCCCGCGAAATGCGCGCCCGTAGCTCAGCTGGATAGAGCACCAGACTACGAATCTGGGGGTCAGGAGTTCGAATCTCTTCGGGCGCGCCAAATTTCCATCATTTTATCGGCCCAAGTTAGGAGTGAGTCTTTTCGGCCCAATAAAATAGGGCTTTTCATTTTCGCCCTGAGTCTAATTTCTGGATAGCGCTGAGTCTATTTGGTCGGAATACAGAAAAGCCCTCCGAAGAGGGCTGTGTGGCATTGCCCGATTTGCGGCCTAGGTTAAGTACCGTGCGAGGTCCTTTTTGCGCCAAGCGTACGCTTCCGTTCGATTCGCCGATTGAAAAATTGCTGCCGGCTCGATGCAGAGGCGCGCCAAGCTTTTCCGGACGGAGCGTGTGGCAAATTTGAGACGCCGTGCGACGTAGTGCGTCGAAGTGTATTTTTCGGCGAAATCGTCGACACTCTTGCCCACTAACATTCCGCCGCCTTCCGCTGGGGTCGTTTTCAGCAAACCGACCTGCACCAGGCCGATGATGTCGTCGACGTCAACGTCGAGATAAATCGACACGTCCCTCCGAGACATCTTGTCCGGTGCCCGGATTGACCGGTCGGAAATTCTGCTGATTGAGGCGATGAGGTCTTCTTCGCGCACCATTATGCGGGATAGCAACGGCACTGATCCCTCGCTCATGGAGTGCTGCAAATCGCCGTCGAGACAGAGACGGAACAGTGGGAGAAGATTCTTGCCGCCGACGCAGGTATCCCTGATCGCCTTTAATAATGGCTTGGTATTGTGGGCGTCCAGTTCGATCCCGTTCGCGCGAAGTCGCGCCTCGAGTTTTTCGATCTCGCTAGGGCGAACGCTTGCGGAGCGAAATCGTGCGACTGCACCTTTCGCGACGCAAATGTGACCCGACTGCACGAGCCCATGCACCACAAACATTGGCAGTCCGGTGATGACCGGGAGTCGGTCGAGCGGTCGTAGCTCACTGCGCTCCTTCAATAACTGATTCAGTTCGCTTTCGTTGAAAAAGACTGGGGCGTGCTTTGCGCCGTCAGCCTGAACGACTTCAATGTCGTTATGTTTCACGATGGACGTCAGATAAGTTGGAGTGACGCCGGGCTTTCGGACTGCCTCGCGGTAGGACAAAAGCCGACTGTGTGCATTTTCGAGGGCTTCGTAGCTAGTTCCAGGCTTGGTTCGTCCGTTTGAGGCGTAGAAGCTTTTAGTCGCCGCGTTGACTTCCGCGACGACCTGCGGGGTTGCGCCGTAATCGACACCAAAGTCTGCCAACGGGCCGAGTTCTTTCCGCAGGCCGTAATAGCCAGCCCGCGAACCCGCACCTTCCCTCATCAGTTCTACAACTGCGCCCATGCCGTTCGGCCAGTCCATGACCGCGCGTGCGGCCAGCATGAAATTCTCATGCCAGCCGTCGAGTTGAAAAATCTGACCACCACGCAACCCGGTTCGGTCGCCCAAACGCCTGAACAGGAAGACCGCAAGCATCGCCACGAGATCGAATATCTCCCATCCCTTCCATGTCGAGAAGCAATCGGGCACGGTTTTGTCCCTGCTGGACGAGTCCGTCAGAAGGCGAGCGACAGGCGCATAGATATTGAAATCCTGTTCTTCGAGCATCGGTTGGGAGAAGTTGCGGAGGTCGGTCGTCGGTTCGCAATCTTTGTCGAGGCAGTACTCGCAAAACGGAATGCCGTAAGTCGTGTTCCAGCCTAGGGATCGTCCGCAGTTCGGGTTGGGACAGGAGGAAACTAGCTTTTCACCACTTTCCGGGCAGTAATGAAGCGGTCTCAACATCCAACTTCCGCGATGGTGAGGCGATAATCGCAATGACGCAGGCGAGACCCGCCTCAGAATGGGTTCGCGCATATTCTTTCGAATCGGTTGGCCGAAGTAGTCCACAAACGAGCTTGAACTCCCTTCAACTTCCACTGGCAAATGAAAGCGATGGCGCAGTTCATCTTCGCGGCAACCGAAAAATGCACTTAACTTCTGAGTATCAACTGCTTCGCTATTCGAGAGAAAGCGCGCACCAAACGTCTTAAAGCCGGCCAGCCCGAGAGCATGGGCCACGGCCGGGTGACCATTTTCGTCGCAGGCTCTGGCGACGAACCCCTGAAGACTCTCATCCAAAGCAGGGAAAGTTGCGACCGGAAAAATGCTCATCATCCTTCTTCCTGCGCGGTCATCGAACGAGCGACAGGGCTCTTCCGCTCGACCAACCAGCCGTCAGTCGAAAATTGATGGCCATCAAGCAACACTGGTCCCGCGGAGAACGAGGTGAAGGTGGAAATCTTCATGCCAATTCTTCCTAAGCTGCAATCGAACTGGCGTAAGACGCGAACAGGTTTTCTTTGAAGCCGAAGATCAGTTTTCCCAATTCGATGGCCTCAGCGAAGTGCTTCGGCAGCAAAGTGGTGGCGCCTTGCTCCAGGGCGACTCGCAACGAAGCTTTCATGATGCGCTGTGTTGTCCCCAGCCGGCCGCCAACCTGATCCAACAGAAGACCTATCGTCTCGGGGGCCTCCAGAGTTTTGGCGCTCTTGATAACGCTCCGCTCTTCGATTTCCGTGCGGAAGGTCCGCAGAAAGTCGATGAAGAGATCGATATCATCCGGCACGTCGTTTCTTGCACCACGAAGTGCGAACCGCGCGGTGACCCTTTGGGCGAGTTCTTCGCTCGCATCGAAAATTTGGGAAGCTTTCTCCGTGCCGAGAAGAACGAGCGCGAAGGTGCCCGAATTAACCGTTTTCTTCATTGCATCAGCGACGCTCTTCGCCTTCTTTTCCGTGTCGCTTTCGATGAAATGCTGAACTTCGTCCGTAAACGCCAACTCGGTCGCCTTCGCCCGCGCAAGCTTCGTAACGCGGCGACGCAGCACCGGTTCGGTGCCTTTCTCCGCGTCGGGGTCCCCTAGGGCGGCTAGAGCATCCGCTTGGAACTGCCGCTTGGTCGCATCAAGAGATAGTTCGAAATCGATGACGCGGCGTTTACCGATCGGCCATTCTTCTTTTGCGGAGAACTCTTCATGATAGGTTTTGATTACGTGGGATTTGGAGGCTCCAGAAGGGCCGATGATTGAAATGACAGGGAGCGGGTTTGCCTTGATAAGGAGGTGCGGGTGCTTTTCTTGCTCTTCCAGAATGTATGCACGCGTTTGCAGCACCTCGGCGCGCGCGACGTTGATAGCACGATGAATTGCGCGTAGTTGCGCATGGGGATGGCGAATCTTGTCAAAATCTCTGATGCGCTCGGCGACGTAAGTTTCCGAGTAAATTTCTGGTGTCATAGGAAGCCCCTCACAGTTTCTCTCGCTGTCTCTCGAAGACATCTTTGAGAGACGCGTGTATTGCAGACCTGTCGGATGCGGGCGTCGACGAGTTGGCCTGCATGCGTTGGGTGATGTTGGCGATGGTGGTGGCGATCTTTGAGTCAGTCTGCACTGCCGGTTTGTCTGACAACTTCGCCTCCTTCATCCGCGCCTTCGTACGTTTATCGGGCTTTTTTGCTTTCTTGCGGCCTCGCGTGGCGCCAGGTGGTGGCACGCGATTGCCCTCTGGCGCGAATGCAGCAACTTCGATCTCCACATCGTCGCTGGCCATACCTCCGACAGTAGGTGGTGCCTGTGTCTTACGGACCGTCTTGCCCTCCACCAGTTCCGAGGGCTCATGGATAATTCGACGCAACTTCTTGATGCTCTCGTAAGCAACGGCAGGCATCATCTCCTCGACGGATTCGCGAAGACGACGCCGAGCGGCGGCCTGTTCGGCCGGTGTCGAGAACGCGACGCTCTCCTGCTTCGTCCAGATGCGCAAGATCTTCCAATGCCAGATCGAAAGCCCTTTAGTGGCCTCCCGTGAGATGTTCGGAAGCCTGACGTATTCTTTGCGCTTACCGTTCCAGACATAGATGGCTTCGATGTTCGCGGGATTATATTTGAACATGACCCGAGGATTTAACGACGACAACTTCGACTTCCGCCGGGCTCGACGCGGAGCTAGGCCTGCGAGGTCGTCAAGCAAGCCGCCAGTGATGCCAGGGTCGTGGAAGACCATGCCTTCAAATTCGATTCCAGATGTCGTCAGCGTCCGTGTCTCCAAAGCGCCGAACGCCTTGTCCAGAAATTCGATGTCTCCGATGTATGGACGCTTATGTTGTTTCTTGGACTTCTCCCACGCAAGAGCCGGCGGCATCCTGAGAGTGGAGTGCGGGTCGTAATGATAGACATCGTTGATGGCCATGTTCACAAGTTCATTGAGCTTGTGAAGAGGAATGGTGGCGACCTTAGCCGGATCGATTCCGAGTTGTCGCATAATATCGGGTTTGTAGGGTACGCCGCCCGGAAGTTTATCGAGAAGCAACATCTTCAGGGTTAAAAAGAATCTCTCTACAACCGCCTTGTATTGCGGCCTTGCCACCGGCGCCCAGCGAACATTGATTTTGCCGTCCTCGCACGCCGACTGATACGACTTGCCGGCCTGGGCCAGTTCGTTATCCACGACGACCATGCTCGGCTTCCCCCATCCGTCCGACTTCCGCAAGATGGTGGGCCACCGTTCGTTGATGTCCTCTTTCGACATGTTTACGCGCTTAAGGCACGCCATGGCCGTGAACAGCGATGGCGGCTCATATGTGACGATGGCAGCCAAGATCATGCGCGTATAAAGGTCGATGGCGATCGTCAGCGTCGGGCGCCCCAGCGGCAGCATCGTTTCATCGTCGAGGACACACCAAGTGTCCAAAACCGTCGAATCGATGAGCACGACCTCAAGCAGCCGTTTGGCCGGAATCGGATGATAGTTGCCGGAAAACTTTGCATCTGCTTCCCCCTTTCCGAACTTCCTGGCGACGGTCTCGTAGCACTCGGCGGAATTGATATACGAACGCACGGTCTCGTCGCTTGGCTTTTTGAGCGGACCGACGAATGCCGTGTCGTTTGCGATCGCCTTGGCAGCGTCCGCGAAGCGGCGATCAAACTCGGCGACGGAATCAGACAAGTTGCGGTTGCGCGTATTCTCTTCCCAGTGGAAGTAGATGATGCCTTCGAGGATTTTTGCGATCGCGGGGTGCCAGCGCTGCCTTTTTGACTCCCCGGACTGGGAGATCAGGAATCTAGCGGTCAGATCCTCGACGTTGGGGTACTTGTTGAGATGACGATGAAGCGCCCCAGCGCTGGGCATCCAATTGAAGCCAAGGGCACGGGCTTCCTTACTGTGACGATCCACAAAGAGCTCGAGAGCGGAATGATATTTGCTTGTCGGGTTCGAATGCCATTTCTTTAGGTAGAAAAAGAGCGAACGAGCATCGTTTTCCTTTTTGCTGCCTTCGTGGCGAGGATCAGTGTCCATGCAGTCGGACTCGTGGACAATGTTGCCTTCGGCGTCGCGGATGACCTCATATTTGCGCATTTCCCGATTGCCGAGACGCTTCTCAAACTCGGCCTCGCTGAGGATGAATTCGGATCCCCCATCGGGCTGATCGGACACGAACAACATACGGTTGAGCGGAAGTTCCAGCGCATAGCGGTACCGCAGCGTGTCGGTCACGAAAAAATCGTTCAGCTTGATGTCGAGGCTGATTGTCATGATTCGCTCGCACGAAGGTCTGCGCTTTGCCAACATCTGCGGCCGCTGTCGGGGACTATCGGACGGTCGCCGATGATCGGTAGCCAGACGTAGAGTTGGAAAGAGCCTCGCATGAAGAAAGCGAGCAGTGCAGGATAGTCGCCGATTTCGACCTCGGTGTTGCGAAGGCAGATGCTTTCGCCGGTCCCGCCCTGCACGTCGCAATAGCTGCGCACGCGAGCGTTCATGAGAAACCGCGCGAAGTCAGTTTCGTCGAAGGCGAACTCAGCTCCGAGGTCTGGCGCGCAAGGTTGAAAGAGCATACGGCCGTTCTCCTCGGTCGCCGCATGCCGGTACAGCGCATGGTTCGGTGCGCGCTCAATCATTTTTGCGACAAGAGTGATGGTCATTGCACCCTCACAGCAGTGGCGGCGAGGAGCGGCGCAGGGCGTCGTGGTCGACAAGCATGACTGGCAGATCGTCCTCGGGGGGCATCGTGAGGTCAAAATATATGGACCGACGGATAACGAGCGCATGAAGGATCGCGGTGCCACCGGCGAGTTCTGCTGCCTTCGCGTACGGCAACGTTCCTCCAGCGTCCGCGATCGCGGCTTCGACGACGAATTTCCGCGCCGGCGAGACCTTGGCAAATGCCCAGGCGCCGAATTCGTGCGCGTTTTTGTAAAGTTGACTTTTCATGATTTCGCTACGTCCCAGGATTCGGAACTTCATGCCCTCGCTCCTGTAGACCTCGCGGACAGCGTCCAACTTGTATCGGTAGTGAGGCTCCTGCAGCCTCCGGTCGTCATCGCGCTTGGTTTCAATGATCTCAACCGTTCCGTCGGCGAGGTCTCTGCGGAGGTCGGGGAAGTACATGAGCGGCTTGTTCTGCCAGGCAACGGGGATAACCACGCGGTGAGGCTGGCTCAGGCAACTCACGACGGCCTTATCCACGTCACTGTGCTCGAACAGCGCCATTTCGTGGTCGGCTTCGTATGGAAGTGAGACCGGCCCTTTGAAGCAGGGATAACGACCTGTAGGCTTGACGTGACGTCCGTTGATGATCAGGCGGAGTGGACCTCCGTCTTCCGAAACAACGATCCGCGGATCACCGCGACCGAGTTCGGCGGTGATGTCGTTGAGACGTTGGTCACGCGTTCTCAGGCGTGGATTCTGAAATCCTTCTCCGAGATCCAAATGAAGTGCCGTTGGTCGGCCTCTTCCAATGACATTGCGCTTACACCGGATTTTGATGATCGGAACTCGGCCTTTGCCGCGAACAATTTTCGCGTCGAAGCCCTTTTTGTTGTCAGATATCTCTTTCTTGCTCGCCATCTTGTCCCCGGCCGCCCGGCCAAGCTTCGCCGTTCGCCGGTTAGTGCCGGCGTCGGGCATTTCATGAATGGGAGGTCGAACGCCGAAATCGGCGCAAAGCCCGCTTGCGTGAAGCAGGCTAATGAGCAAAGCTCCAGACGCCTCATGGCAGCATCTGTCGTTCTGCTTTCGACCGGTGAAGGAACGGACGGGCCGCTCGTAACGACCCGCCTGTTCCGCTCTCCGCCCTTCCTCAGGCGGTTCGCAGCATTTGTGGTTGTCCTCTCGGGATAACCCCGCTGGAAATCTCATCCAGCTTGAGCACCAAAATTGCACAATCGCTTCAAAAGCAAAAATTTCGGCGTCTTGCGGAATTCGCAGAAGAAAATATAGAAAAAATCGTGAAATCGCCCACGGGTTTGGGGCGGCGATTAACCATATCCCGAGGCCTCGGACGCGGCTTAAATGAAAATCGGGAGTTCGGCGGCGCTGTAATTTTATGGCGACCTATGAGTCGGATTTCGGCGTTTCGAGAGGTGACTGTCCCTAAAGAAAAAAAGGTGGATTGCGGGGATAACTCGCGGATTACCCCTTTTTGGGGACCTTAGAGCTCCTCGAATTC